>NZ_SGTV01000055.1:0-9345 GCF_005435035.1 Halorubrum sp. SD690R
GGTCAGTTCCCGTAATGGTTCGATGACCGATACGAAACCGCTCTCGGAGGCATCGCTCAACCGAGGTTTGCGCACCGATTCAGTCGAAATCACACATCTCACACCCGCTGTAGTCTCAACTTCCACAAAACGCGGTTTGATAAACTCGTGAATGCTATATGTTATTTCTGGCGCCGCTTCGATCCTGAAGAGATTAATCTTAAAATTAATCTTAGGAATATGCTGGTCACTTTACCAGCCGAAGACCATGTCCCAGAATATGAGGACGTCGGCCACACCGACGATCGCTCCAAACAACAGCCAGGTATTGAACAATGATGCGAGGTTGAGAAACGGCCCCGATACTGTGAGCCCCAAACTCGACGCCGCGGTCGCCATCCCGACTAGGATCACGCCGATGATGACCCAGAGAACGGTCGCACCAGCAGCGATGACGATTCTGTCCCCACTCATCGTCGACCTAGCGCAGACACTCGGCTACTGTCCATCGTACCAGGGCGGCGCACCGAACGCGTCAGCGTAGCAGTCCGGGTGACACGGTCGCTTGCGGTTGTCCGGCCACGCCCGATCGAGCGGAACCTGCTCACCACAGAGTCCGCACTCGGCGGTGTGACCTGCCTGGCGAGCGTCCGGTGAGAGGTTCCGCGCCTCGATGTAGAGCTCGTGGAGCGCCCACGGCGTGAGGCGAACGTCAACACGCTCAGCCGACTCGGGATCCCCGTCCGGCGTCGCGGCCGAGAGCGTAAGCACCCAGTCGTCACCGGGCTCGCCGTCGGTCGCTGGCCCGAGGGCGATCGTCCCCGCGAGGTTGTCGTCGACGTAGTACCACTCTGCGTCGCGGTCGACGTGGTAGTGGCCATCGGGGCGCGGATCCTCGGGATCGACGTCGTCGCCCATCGTGTATCTTCGCTGAGTCAGGCGTTCGCCTTCCGGCCCTGTCCCGACCCAGTCGTGAGCGGGATGTCGGCGTCGATTTCGTCGTACCACACGACCGGCCGCTTTGCCCGGCCATTCTCCTCGAGTTCGACGAGGCCGTAGTCGGCCAGCTCGTTCACGTTCTCGAGGACCTCTGGTGGGTTCCGATCAACGAGGCGAGCGAGCTCGCGGATGCTCTCCGGCTCGTGTTCGACGATCGCCTCCAAGAGCTCAAGGTTGGTCGAGCGGAAGACGCGACCGAACGTTTCGAGATTCTCGATCGAGAGCGTCGGTTCGCTGGGGTCGACGTCCTCGCCGGCGTCTATCGCCTCGAGGCGCTCTTCGAGGTCGCTACGGTCGGCAGACTTGATCTGAACATGGAGAGTCTGGGTCATGGGTGGGGTGTGGGGTTGTGGGTCGGAATTAGTTGCGGGTCTGTACGTCGGTCACCGTACTTGAACGGGCTACCAGTCGTCGCGCTTCTCTTCTGGGAGCGCCGCCCGCCAGGCGCGGAAGATCTCCGCAAGGCCGGGGTAGTCGATCTCGAAGGTCTCACCGCCGAGGTGGAGTTCGTGGACGCCGTGGTGGTTGTCGAACCGGATGATTGGATCGTCTGCGCCGGCTTCACCGTAGTGGTGCGCGTACTTGATCCCGTCCTCGAACCGGTCTGAGGTCGGGACCGAAAGAACACACACCCGCGCAACGGTGCCGTCGGCGTAGGCTTCAATCTCATCTTCGAGTACGGTGACATCATCGCTCATCCACACATGTGCCGACGCACCCTGCTCCGATAAGTGTTAGGAAAAATCCTAACAGTACCAAGGAACGGATAGCACCCATGAAGACAACAGAGCGATCGCTCTGTCAGCTGTGGGGCTACCCAGATGTGGCTGATGCGGTACTACTCGTTGTCGGAGTCGTCATCGACAGAGGCCTGGGACAGCTGTCTGTTGCCTGTCTGAGCTACTGCCCGACTGATTTCCTTCTCAAACAGGTTCTTGATTCTATCTTTGGACAATCCATTGAAAAACAGTGGATGATTCTTCTCGACCAGGTGTTTGGTCGAGTCCCAAATATAGTTCGAATTTTGAGAAGGCAGAAATCGAGTTAATCTTAATCTTAATATTAGTATTAATCTAAATAGTCTCTTCTACGGTGTCTAGATACGCTACGTGGAGTTCACACGAGAAGAGCGTGAAATACTAGAGCTAAACAGTCCTCGAACGCGGCGGTTCGATCAGCTGTCGTGATCAATATAGTTGGCTTCCCATTCAGTCCGAGCTTCAATCTCTCTGGTGCCCCGACGAGTAGTGGTGTACTCGTTGGTCCGTCGGTCGCGCTGGCTCTTCTCGATGAGTCCCTTCTCAACGAGCGTATCGAGATTTGGATAGAGTCGGCCATGATGAATTTCTTTTTCGTAGTAGTCCTCGAGCTCGTCTTTGATCGCGAGTCCGTGGGGGTCATCAAGTCCGGCAACTACGTACAGCAGATCGCGCTGAAAGCCAGTGAGATCGTACATGTCGCAATTTACTCATTCGAGTTTTGAAATACTATTGATCTGGCCCTGTATGGAGTGAAGTGATTCATCACTCTCCCCGTGGGTCACCAACCGGTATTTCACCATATTCTGGACATGAGACCCATCCCTGTCCAAATGCCCCACCCATCCCTTGGTCCGGGCTCCATTCGTGTTCATCCCCACAATGTGGACAGTCTACTAGTGGAGGGTCAATCTCCAGTGCCTCTTGCTGGATGAAATGATTTCCTTGGTATGAATCACAGTTCTGACAGACGTTTCCCCAGACTTTCTTGCCGAGAGTATTGCTGTAGACCCGTTCAACAGGGGTTTCGTAATTCGCTAATATATCTCCGAGAGGCGTATCAAGATGGTCTCCTCGTGGCCAGACAACAGGCGTTTGCTCGCCACACTGCCAGCATTCTGTTTCCCACGTCAGCAATTTCTGGCGATCAACTGGGAGATCGTCTGGGAGCATGATAGCAAATCCTACTCTGATTGACTATTTGATTCTTTGTTCTGGATGTGGTAGAATCCGGTATTCGCCTACCGATACGTCCGCTTCGACGCTCAAAGAGACCCCTCAGACACCTATTCCACACGATTTTTAGTAGCGTCTCTCAGTTAAGCCTACTATGCGACTCGACGACTACCCCGAACGAGACGGGAAGCGGGTCTGGCTCAGCCAGAGCGACGAGAACGACGAGGTCGCAGCGCTCATCGACGAGGCGAAGTCTCCCGAACAGGAGATTGCGTTTCGACTTGGCGTTCAGGCTGGGCTCCGTCGCGAGGAGATCGCCAGCGTCACCAGCAACGACTTCACGCACGCTCCCGACGGCTTCCTCCGCGTCTGGAACGACTATGCAAAACGCGGGAAGTATCGCGAGACGCCGATCCCGAAAGAACTCGCTAGTTCTGTTCGGACGCTGTCGTACGAGCGTGATCCCGACGAGCCGGTTGTCGGCGTTGAGCCGAACTCGATCTATCGCTGGGTGAAGCGAGCTGGCGAGCGACGCTACGCGGCAACCGGTGACGAGGGATGGACCTATCTCGACGTCCACGACCTCCGGCGGACGTGGGGCGGGCATCTCTTGTGGGACTGCGGCGTCCTTCCCGCCGTGGTAATGAGCTTCGGTGGGTGGGAGGACTGGGAGACGTTCCGGAACCACTACCTCGGGGAAATGAGTCCAGCGGCTGCCGAGCGAGAGCGGAAGAAGATCTCGTATGTCACGGGCGATGTCGAGTCCGACCCGGGTACGGATCCGGTTTTCGAGCCGACGGTTCAGTCGGGTTCTCTATACTGATCTATAGGCCTAATCGTAAGCCAATTTGTAGATGGCTCTTGCCCAACCTGGCGAAACAACTATTCGATATGTGATATAGGCTGCTACTGACTGCTGAATATAGAGGATACAGTCAGCAATGGAACTGCGTTATTTTCTCCGTTAAAATCCAGAACCAACCGATAGAACGTGCCTGCGTATTGACTGCCGAGGATTCTACCATTACAGAAGTGTTCCGATAGGCGTGCGAGATACAGAGCGCATATTCACGCTACTTCAAATTATAAAGAGAATATATGATTAAAATTTGTAAGATACTATTCTATATTCTTCTTCTAAATCTGGGTTTTCGATTTGGGAACGACTTCGTATCGATCCGGTTTCGTTCCACATATCAAGCTCTCTATGTGTGATGTAAGGAAATGTGCGGGGACTTGTGAATCAGCTTGTTGCACCTGCTTTCTCACTCTGTCGTTGGAAATACGGCCAACTGCTTCTTTTTCAGAGTATCCTTTGTCTAAGTATTCAAGAAACTCATCACGCGCAACGATTGATTCAACATACTCATCAGTTTCAGAGGAAGTGAAATCAATCCGACAGACTCTAAATTCGTCATACTCTTCGAGATAGAATCTCCCATACACACAGCTATATTCCTCGAGAGTATGAAGATCATCTATATAGTGTTGATTATCGATATAGTCGAAACATATTCCAAAGTATTCTCTATTAGTTTTACTCTCGCTTGATTCTGTGTTCCTATCTTCTGAAGGAGAAGAATCGGTGTTTAGTTCATCAGCTAGCGAATACAATTCATCTTCGAACCGTCCGCTGTACGAACCAATAATCGACAAAATAGATTCTTTTTGTTCAGTAGTAAGATCTGTACTACTCCAATCCGAGACCGCGTCTCTAATTTCATCTGTCGTCTGTTGCTGGGAACCCGTATTTTCCGTCCAGTGAAGGCCTATGTTGTACAATTTCCAAGTTAATTCATTTGGCACTTGGTCACCGGATTCATATCCAAGCTCACGATAGATTTGGGCTGTCACATTCGGTGTCTGAAGTGGTATTGGATGTGAATATCCGTCGATCGGTGCGTGGACATAGTACCCTCCTTTGTCGTATGACTCAGAGTATCTCTTTAGAACTGGCATATTACGTTTGTTTTCCCAACTTCTGTATTAAACATTGGCGTGGTCGTCGATCCTCTGTATCTCGCAAGGCATTTCTGACAGAAGTGAAGGAAGTATAGACCGACCTTGGTGTATGAATCTTCTGTACTGAGCGAATCGATCTATCCTGATTTCGTCACTGCGACGTGCCACATTCGCGCCCTGTATTCATCACGGAATGTTCTATCAATTTGCGAATAGTAGCGTTTCACCGAGTTCGGGAAGAGCCTTGTAGATTTGATTTTACTGTTCAGAAAACCCCCGTTTCCTGTACGACTGCTTACCCAGATGAAATAGAAGACCCTACTGAAATCCTGTAGAACCGACACGAACACCGTCCTGACTCGATGGAAACGCTGCTACTCCACGAGAGCATGAAACAAGACAGACAAAAGAGGCGTTAACTGTCTCGTGTCGCCCTCCCGTGGTTGTCGAGATGCGTCTGTGCAAACTGCTGCCAGTGCTGCTCAAGGTACGCCTCACCTTCCCAGAGTCCATCAATATCGACGTTGAAGTCCTTGATGTCGGCACCAACATCCCGATAGTAGCGGTCAACGTGTATGGTCCCCTCGTCGTGTTCAGCGTTGTCGACTTTCGCGACCTCGACAACCGTCCCATCAGACAACTCAAAGAACAGGATGACTGCGAACGATTCAGGCTTATTGACGCTTGGGTCGGCGCGCGTGCCGATTTGGAATACTGTACTTCTGATACGACCAACCTCGTAGAGGTACTCAAAGTCGGAATTTCGAGTCATGTATGTAGATGGTTGAGCTAAGAGACGCAGAACGCCTCTCCACTCTTACGTACGTGTTCTATTGACTTAAATGTTTTGTTTTTGACTGTTCAAATCGTAGAATAGACTGAGACACTCATTATCGGGCATCTCAGCAAAGTTTAAACCGTTGAGGTACGTACACAACGGTGAGGTAAATCAATATGTCTGAATCCGATGTGGGTACTCCCCTCAACACCGGTAAATCTGAAGTTGCTGATCGTACGGGGTTGCGGAGTGAACTCGCTCGCTCACTCGCCCGAGGCGGTATGTCGGGCGTCCAAGTCATAAGCTGGGAAACAGCCCAAGAAGTTCTAACGCCCAAGCGCCGCGAAGTCGTGGGGGTACTCGGGCGGATGTCGCCCAATTCAGTCCGCGAACTCAGCCGTGAGCTAGATCGGGACAAAGCACAAGTGAGCCGAGATCTCGCTGCCCTCGCAGAGCACGGCATTATTCGGTACGAGGAGGATGGCCAGGTGAAGAAGCCTCGACTGACGCAGGAGCATTTGGTCGTTGAACCCGTGGTCTGAGTTGTGTACCCTTAGGCTGCGAGGATTCGAGGCCGCTTATCGTGGTTTCTGGCTTTGTTGAAATCCTCAGCAAGTGACATATTCTGACCCGGTTGCGGTCAATACAGAGGACTCACGAATCGCACAGCAAAGAAATCAATAGAGTGACTAGTTCTTTAAGACCAGTAGATATATTTTTTAGTGTTAGAAGTTGAGAGTATGGGTTTCGAAAGAACAGCAGATCGCGTTATGACCGTTCTTCCGCTCCCTGTTGCACTCTGGATGGGAGTTATTGGGAACCTAATCAGCATGTTTGGGCTTCTCTCATTCAGTACGGTTGCTCTCTTACGCCGTCGTTCCACAAGAGTCCGACAATGGACAAATCAGCATCAGTGGTTGTTTTTAGCAATTCTAACACCTATTGCTGTGGCCACAACGTTAGGCGCGATGACTTGAAGCGATCAGTACGCAGCTCTCATTGACTGGCTGTTTCATGCGATGATATGTCTGAAAAATAGGAATTCAACCAAGCTAAAAACCTCAATCTAGTCAGGATCCGTTGGGCTGTCCGTCTTCCTGAGGAGCGGGGAAATCAGACGCGGACAGCAGTGAGTTTACTGGGTCGGTATCAAGCGTGCCTAATACTGCCGCGGCCGGCCCGCTGACAAGAACTGCGCCTAACTGCTCGTTAGTGTTTTGCACAGCGAGCCCTTCAGTATCGGCTGCGTACGTTCGCACGTCCTCGATCGCGGCCGAAATAATCTCTATCTGGGCGTCACGGAATTCTGCCTGCGCGTCCTCCCGCGAAAGATTCTCTTCCTGAACACGTGTTCCAATTTCTTCCTGAGCCTGTTGAATCTCTTCTTGAACATCAAGTGCGATCGTTGCGCTCGCCCTATTGTCGTCCTCAGTTCCATCCTCCCCACCATCAGTCTGCTCAGTTATGTTGCCGTCTGAGCCCGCGAGGTTACCGCACCCGGCGAGCCCGAGTGTGGAACCGGTTACGGCTGCTGCCAGTACATTTCGTCGTGGCGTACTCATTACACGTTCTCATCCCCTGGTTCACTTGTTGGTTTCGTCAGGCTCGTGGCTACTGATCGCACCCATCTCAATACCTTGACCACTATAGCGACACTTAAGATCCAGAACTAAAGCAACCGATTATTTCTCTATAGAGTTATTTTTCGGATAGAGGCAGTCATATTGTATCCATATAAACTTTCGCCGGTAGAGATATTATGATTGTTTGGTAATGTATAACAATCCACGTGAAACAACGTGGTAGGAGACATTATGAACGGAATACAAGACGGAGTTGCGGTCGTCACTGGCGGTGGATCGGGAATTGGTCGACAGTCGTCGCTTCGGTTCGCCGAGGCAGGAGCAAAGGTCGTTGTCGCCGATATCGACGAAGACGGCGGCCACGAGACGGTTGAGATGATCAGGGGTGACGGTGGCGAGGCGACGTTTGTCAAGACAAACGTCACCGACTCTGATGATATTGACGCAATGGTACAGACGGCGCTCGACGAGTACGGCGGACTTGACTTCGCACACAACAACGCCGGCATCGCAGATGAGGGTACCCGCCTTGCTGAATACGACGAAACACAGTGGGATCAGATGATCGATGTAAATCTGAAAGGTGTTTGGCGATGTCTGAAAGCCGAGATCCCAGAGATGATCGAACGAGGTGGTGGCGCCATCGTCAACACTTCCTCAGTCGCTGGTGTGAGCGCGAACGGAAGCGCGCACTACGCGGCCAGTAAACACGGCGTTATTGGGTTGACTCGGCGGGCAACGGTTGACTATGCTGAGGATGGAATCCGGTTCAACGCTGTCTGTCCGGGTGTCATCGACACGCCAATGGTCCAACAGGCGGGAGAGGACAACAGCGAAGAGATGGACCGCATTACTGCGGGTATCCCAGCAGGACGCCTCGGTGAGCCCCAAGAGATAGCCGATACTGTCGTTTGGCTCTGTTCTGAGGACTCCTCTTACGTGATGGGACAGCCAATTATTGTCGACGGAGGGTTGCTTGCTCAGTAGCTGAACAAATATCGCAGCGGTGGCTTTCGTTACGGCGGCACCGTGGGGTGTGTTTTTTCATACTATACACCAGTTCCCGGGAGTTTCACACAATAGAAATAGCGATTTAATTCGACTTTGAAGCCCGTATACGGCTATTTACGGCGGCACTACGGTGTCTTCCCACCCCGCATTGCCGCCACAATTACAATTCAGCAGTCGGTCATCACTGGACCGAAGAGGTCGGTATGAGCTACCTGTTACGCTTGATCCACGCACAGAATTCGTCGAAATCCTTTGCGCCGGCCTGCTCGGCGACGCTCCGCAACGTTCCCATATTGACCTCGTCGTGTAGAGGGACCGGAACAGTACGCGCGTCCGAATCGTGGTCTGCGGGCGGTTCCCAGCGGAGTATCGCATGGTCACCGTTCGTTCGGTCCCACTCGTAGATACCGCTGTTCACCATCACCTTCACGATCTCTTTGCCCGAAAACGTTCCTTGTGCCATACAGTCACTGGAACACGTCAGACTCGTCCAGTGACCCAGAGTTGTTCTGTTCCGGGTTAATCCCCATCGTACGGAGTTCCTCGTCGCTCGGCGACTCTCCAGCACCGTGATAGCCGGCGACGGCCTCGTCGAGGTTTTCGAGCGCTGCCTCCCGGGTCTTTCCTTGCGACGTGACACCGGTGTCTTCGTCACGAGCAATCCACATGTCTCCGCTCTCGCCAACAGACAGTGAAATGTTGACCGGCAGTATGGGCTCCTCATCGCCGGGGTCGTCGATGTCTGTACTCATGACTCTAGGGAGGCTTGGGAGTCGAATAAATCTGGTGTGTGTAGTGGATCGTGTTGTATTCGCTCTCTGTATTCGGCATGAGCTTGACGAACTACTAGCGGCCGAGGATTTCAACAGATCCGCCCCTAGATGTATTAGAATCCTACTACTATGGATCTCAAATCCTGTTTGAAACGTTCAAGAATCCCCCGTTTCCTGTACGGTCGCTCGTCTGTAGGGGATTGTTGGTACAGTTGTCGCCAGTTGAGTGGAGGAACTAATCGACCTTCTAAGCATCGCTACCGTGAACTCCCAATCTGATTCATACACCGCAAGCCGCAAGACCGCAGTCTATCAACAATGTGCTA
>NZ_SGTV01000056.1:0-9329 GCF_005435035.1 Halorubrum sp. SD690R
GCTGTGTCGGCTTTTTATCTTCGACCTCCGCGAGAGCGTCGCGGAGGTCGTCAAGAGTGGCGGCGTCAAGCGTGGACATACTTGCTAATCACACTCTAACCTAAAGCATATTTAGCTGACAGTATCACCGCCGTCACTTCTTGACCGGCTGATCGAAGGTGCCCAGAAGATCCACAAAGGACGGCTGATTACAAGCGACACTAACCCCCGCTACACAACCCAAGTGTGGGGCTTGACTGAAGACGGATGTAGGATTTCAATCACATACACCAGTAGCCTCAATTTGAACTGTAGCACCGTTCGGCAACTGCTTGACGCCAACGAAGGTCCGTGACGGTCGTTGACCCTCAAAGAATTCGTCATACGCCTGCGTAACTTCCTCTAATTGGCTCATGTCAGTCAGGTATACTGTGGTTCGCATTAGTTCGTGACGACTGACGCCAGCCTCAGCAGCGACAGTGCGAACACGTTCAAGCGCCTTGAGTGTCTGTTTTCGGACACCCTGATCTGATACTGTCTCTTTGCTAGGTACTTGGCCATCAAAACATACCAGTTGTATGCCACGATTTCGAACACTGTACGGAGTAGTTAACGAACTATCTCGTTCTTTTCGGGTTATGTTTTCGGACATGTTAGTCACTTAGCTTCGAATTTCCTGGTGGTTTGTTATTGGCTGCTCTATATTCGAGGAACTCATCGTACTGTTCAACAACAAGTGTTGAGTCCGCCCGCGGCTTCGCAGTACAGGTGAGTACGTAGCCTGCCTCTCGGTCTTCAGTATCGTACCGACGCGCGTTTGGATGGACAACGTCGCCGTCAACCAAACGAGCAGCACAGGTGATACACCAACCTTGTTGACAGTCAGCTGTGAGCCACACACCCGCCGAACGCGCGGCCGCCAGAATCGTCTCGTTCTCACTGACCTCAAGTTCGTGTGTTTCACCGGCTTCGTCCAGCGACGACTCTTCGGGAACAACGATCGTGATGGTCCACGTATCGTCCGACGACTGTGTCATAAATAAGGGGAGAGTGGAGACCGTTGTTACTCGCTCAGGCGGAGTCGTTGAACGGGTTGTTCTTCGTATATGGTGCGTCGCCCGGCTCGCCACGCGCGAAGTGCCCGGCCGGATTAATCTCGTCGTCCCGTTCCTTGCTCAGCAGCTCGATGAACCAGGCCTCGTGGTCCATCTCCTCGTTGAGGATCCGCTGGGCCATGTCGTAGGTTCGCGGATCGGCCCCACGAGTCATATCACAGATCTCGCTCCAAGTACGAATCGCACACCGTTCCGCTTCGAGCAGTACTTCCAGAATATCTTCGACTTCTAGCTCGGATGTGTCGAACTCACCACTACCATCCATCGGCGTCGGTACCTCGGCGTCGGGACAGGAGGCCCGGTCGGCGAAGTCCCTGATGTCGTTCGGCAGCGACCCCTCGAGTTCGTACACCCGGGGGACGACAAGCTCGAAGTGGGCCCGGTCTTCAAGACGGGCGTCCTCGGTGATCTCCTTGTAGTCCTCCTCCCCGGCGAGGTGCATTCGGAGGTTCGTGTAGTAGTAGTAGGTCGTGAACTCGGCGCCGATCGCGTCGATCAGTTTCTCCCGGAGTTCCTCGGGGTCGACGCCTCGTTCGCGGATGACCTCGGCACCGACTCGCTTGCTCGTGTCGCCCGGTTCCACGGAACCGCTGCCGTGTTCTTTCTCGTTTGCCATCGCATCTCTACATACCCCGGTAACAGTAATCAGAATTGTTTTAGCAATAGATGATATTATCTGCCAAAAGAATGAAACAGCAGTAAGAACAATTCTTTTGTGTATCTACTATTTAGCAATAGATAAATGAACGGTAAGCCTGAACCCGCGCAAGAGACACGTGAGTTTGAGTTTGTCCTCCAGTTCGAGTCAGGAGCCGATGAGTTGATGGATGTGTTCCGACAGTACGAGAGCCTCTCGTTGTGGTCGTCCGCGATCTTCGTGAATGACAGCTATATGTGGCGGCTCGATTATGCGAAGGGGACGAGCGAAGCGCTGGACGCGTTCGATGAGGTATTTCTTGACGAAACCCGCTGTAACGAGTGCTTCGATGTCGTAGATTGTGATACGGACCGATCATATCGCGTCCTAGATCGTCAAGAGACTAGCCGAACTATCTATACACTTCGTCGTGAAATTAACAGTTGTCATTCACTTCCGCATATTGTACTCGATCATATTCAGACAGGAACTATATTCGAATCCCGCCGGGTCGGTGACGAGTACCGGTGGCGCATTCTCTTCCCTAGTGATTCTCCTATTGGAGACATCTACGATACAATGGAAGCACAGATTCGGGAGGGCGTGTCGGTTTCGGTGTCCCATATCACTACTGGCAGCGACTGGAAGGCGACCGAGCGCCTCGCGACAGACTTCTCGCCAGAACACTGGGAAGTGCTAAAGGCAGCGGTCAAGCACGGATACTATGAACGGCCGAGAGAAGTTTCTGTCTCCGATCTTGCGTCGATACTTGATGAACCTCGTTCTACGGTTCAATATCGACTACGAACCGCAGAGGATCGTATCGTGTCGGAATTTGTCAAGCAAACACTGTGAACGGTGGTGGCTACGAGTGGTAGAGATCACGATTGCTGAAAAGCCCCAGCATCGAAGATATGAAACGGTGTTCCGAACTCCGCCTCCGGCGCTACCCGTGACCGTCTCGTATTGACTACAGAAGCTACGGCTCTGCGGATATAAGCTACCGTAGTACAGTTCTCGAACGAGGGAATTACACAACTTCTCTTTTACTTCCGTGAGGAAATATATCTATGTTCTCGACGGTAGTTCCCGACGTCTTGATTCAGGGATGGGTACTACAGCTCTCGCCGGAGCTTGCGAGCCGTGCGCAGTTCGGCTGGACGATCAGCGTTCACATCATTTTCGCCTCGCTCTCGGTCGGGCTGGCGCCGTTCATCGTCTACTTCACTTGGAAAGACGTTCGGACCGACGACGAGCGGTTCACACGGCTGCGGTCATTCTGGATCAAGGTGTTCGCCGCCGGATTCGTCATGGGAACGGTCACCGGCATCCCGATGAGCTTCCAGTTCGGAACGAACTTCCCACAGTTCGCCGAGGTGGCTGGCGAGCTGATTGGTGGGCCGCTCGCATTCGAAGCGAAGATGGCGTTCTTTCTTGAGGCTGTTTTCCTCGGGGTATTGCTATTCGGTCAGGAACGCGTCAGCGATCGGACCTACATCCTCTCGTCGGTACTGGTGGGGGTCGGGGCGTGGCTGTCGGCCTTTTGGATCCTGATCGTCAACGCTTGGATGCAGACTCCACAGGGCTTCGAGATGATCACGCGTAACGGTATGGAAGTCGCGAAGCTAACCGACCCACTGGCTGCGTTCTTCACGCCCCGGATGCCGTGGATGTATGTACACATGGTCAATGCGTCGGTTATTTCTGTCGCGCTGCTGGTCGCCGGGGTCTCGGCGTACATCGTCTGGAAGAAGCGAGATACCACTGCATGGAACACTGCGTTGAAACTCGCAGTTATCCTCCTGCTCGTCACCGCTCCTCTACAGGCAGTCCATGGTGACGCGTATGGGCGTCACGTGGCAGATACACAGCCGCAGAAGTTCGCAGCCATGGAAGCTCACTATGAGACCGGCACGGCAGACTTACACCTGCTCGCGTTCCCAAAGAGCATCGACGCAATCACCGATCCAAAAGCCGAGAACCTCTTCACGGTGAGTCTTCCGGGCGTTGGGTCGTTCCTTGCTAGCGGGGGTGACTTCGACGCCGAAGTGCTTGGGTTAAACGAGTACGAGGAGAACCCGCCCGTAGCGATGGTGTTCTGGTCGTTCCGGTTCATGGTCGGACTCGGATTCCTGTTCATCGGGTTGGCACTATGGGGCGGGTATCTCATCTACAACGGACGCCTCTCGGAGAGCAATCGATTCCTGAAAACGATGATCGCTGCGTCACCGCTCGGCTATGCGGCGCTTCTCACAGGGTGGTACGTCACCGAGATCGGCCGACAACCGTGGGTCATCCAGGGCGAACTCAGAACTAGTGAGGCCGTCTCCTCGACACTGACCGGAACAGAAGCGACTCTGACGCTCGTCGGCTTCGTCGTCATCTATATCGGATTGATCTTGGTAGCCCTTCATGTGCTGCGGTGGCTGGTCGAAGACGAACTCCGTGAACTCGGAGTGAAGGTGTCGGACGACGACCGCTGGTACGGTCCGGTCCCGAAGGTGAGCGACGATGACTGAGGTGGTGTTGCTCGTCGACGCGTATCTTGTCGACGCGCTCCCCGAGATCTGGTTCGGTGTAGTCATGTTTGCGCTGGCGATGTACGTAGTCCTCGACGGGTTCGACTTCGGAATCGGAATGCTGTACGCGACCCGCGACGACGAACACGAGAAGGAGACATTCTTGACGGCGTTCGGTCCGGTTTGGGACGCAAACGAGGTGTGGGTTGTCGCCTTCGGAACGATGCTGTTAGCGGCATTCCCGCGGGTGTACTCGCGAGTCCTGGCCGACCACTACCTGCTCGCGATCGGGTTCGTGCTTGCGCTACTGTTCCGCGGGCTCGGCCCAGAAATGCGTGAACAGCGTGACGACGAGCGCTGGAAGCGGTACTGGGATTACTCTTTTGTTGGGGGGAGCTTTCTCGCACCGCTGCTGTTCGGTACTCTCGCTGGTCGGTGGATCTTTGACGCGCCGACACTCTCGCTGCCGGCATTGTTAACTGGTGTTGGCCTCGTAACCGTCTCGGTCGCCACCGGGGCCGCCTTTCTGACAGCTAAAACTAGGCCACAGCTAGCGTCCAACCTGCGCACGTACGGAATTATTGCGACGCTGGCGTACTTGATCGGAGTTGTCGCTCTGCTGACGACTGTTGTCGTAACTGATGCCGGGGGTACTGCTGAGACGGTTCTTTCGCTTCCTGTAGGTGCGATTGTCGTCTTGTCGGTTATTGCGGGAGGGGGGGGAAGTGTTCTTGCCCTAAGTGGCAAGCACCGTGCTTGGCTGGTGAGCGCATTCGGGCTTCCTGTGCTATTGAGCCTGCTGGTCGCGCTCCTGCTGTATCCGACTATCTATCCGCCAACCGGCTTGACGGTTCGAGAAGCGGTTGTCTCACCGTTAGCGCTGAATCTCGTGACGATTCTCGGATTTCCGGCGCTCCTCCTCGTACTGTGGTACTTCAAATTCCTCTATGGCGTGTTTAGCGGTCCGATCAAGGGTGAGGGATACAAAAATTGAACGTGTAGATCACCGCTTGGCGTCGGAGATCTTTTCAGCATCTGTTCGGACGTGGGCCGTTGCGGCGGTGAGTTAGATACAGATCTGGTATAGGTGAGTAGGTCGTTAACCACCACTACACCCTCGATATTGACGGATCTATCTCAGAGCATCTCATCGGCTACCGGCGTCTGCTGAGCGGAGATCACCCCATGGTCACGCAGGGCCCACAGCACACACCATCTGCCTTCGGTTAAACAGGCTGTGTTGAATCGCCATACAGCAGCGATGTAGGTCGCTAAATCAAAGGAGTTGAAGCGGGAAACTGCGGTTGTCTATAACGCAAATCTCCCGCTTCATCGGGGAAGTTGTGCCGGTTGCTCAAAGAGTTACTGGCGATGGAGGCGAATCCGCCGCCCCGGACGGTGGCGGCGGATTCGCCGACTACGCACTCGTTTCCCTCCACTGTCTGTAAATTTACCTCGATACGTCGTACCGCATGACGATCGACCTGCTCAAAGAGATGCCACAAATAATCGGGGATATCGGCCTTGACGCGACCGATCTCTCCGTGCCGTCCACGTTGTGTAAGGCGTTCGACCGGATCAGCATGAGCGTCTGTCGAGTGCTACTGCGCCAGTCGGCGCAGCTGCACGATCTCTCAGAACACGCCGCGATCGACGCCACATTCTACGACCGCTCACCAGCGAGCCGCCACTACTGCCAGCGAATCAGCTACCGCGTTCAGAAGTTGGAAGTCACGAAAATCGTCGATACAGCGTCGAAAGCCGTCCTTGACGTTCACTGCTCAACGAACCTGGAGGGAAGTGACGCCGATCTTGCTGAGCAGATCGCCCGCCGGAATGCGGGCGATCTGCGGTCTCTCGCGGCGAATAAAGGCTACAACAAGCAATCGCTCCGCAAAGGATTACGCGATCTCGGGATCAGACCGCTGATCAAGCACCGCATCTTCGCACCGTACGACCACACACAACGCCAGAATCGACAATAATCGCTACAATCAGCGCTCTATGACCGAAACCGTGAACTCGGCTGTGAAGCGTTTGCTCGGCTTCGCCGTGCGAGCGCGGTCATGGTTCCGTGAGTTCCGCGAAATCGCGCTGATGTGTGTCGTCTATAACATCAAACGCTTCGTCAAACAGTGAATTTCTCCGCCTTATAGCGAGTCAACACGGCCAGTCAAGGCCACCAGCACAACCGCTCCGCCGTGGAACTTAGGCTTCAAAAACAGCTAGCTGAGGATGCTTTGTGAGGTACTGAGACTACCAATAGCAGTCATTCACAGCCATTAGATCCGCTGATGTCGTATTCTTCAAAATAGTTTTGTATTAATAGCACAAGATTAATACTTGTCGAGTCACAGTAATATATTGTGTCTACACCGACTCAACAGGCGCCGACGGGGACTTCTGGGATGAACTCGCTGTCAACACTTGAGCAAGTCGTACTTATGCTGTTAGGCATCACAGCCGTAACACACCTGTATGCTGGTGTGGTAGAGGGAGCACCACCGGTACTTCTTGCTGGTGTTGGCTTCATTGGGGGAATGCTCCTGTACACACAAGGTGTCCGTCGCCATGGTCTCGCTATCGCCGCGATTCCGTATACAGCTGTCCAGATCCCACTGTGGTATATTGCCAAGGCGGGGAACTTCACTCTCGTCGGGTATGTCGATAAGATCGTTCAGATTGTGCTTGTTGTGGCGCTTGTCGCTCTTGTCTTCCGGCAACGCGACGGGTGAACCACTCAACCTGGTATTAAGTTAGAGGATGAGGCGGACGATCTTGAGTGCCTATGCCAGAGTTCGACCGCCTCAGCGAACGTATTGTGTAGATTGACTTGTCGTTTGTGGAACGAGAACCAACTCTGCGGTGGGCGATTAGAGTAGGGATCTGTTGCCATTTGGGTGGTACAGTCTGTCGCCGCAGTAACCGTTGCTAATACCCGCGCAATCTTTGAGGCGTTGTCCCTGAGTGAGACCCAACAGCAAACTGTCGTCGCCTGTGGATTTCACGCCCCAGATAGAGTACTCGATGTGGTGTCGCAGTCAATACTGTGTGACACCACTATACGACCTTGCTAGCGTGAGCCGCCGAAGTCGTACTCGGCATCCGCCGCTGCGACGTACGCATCGTTGCCGTCGCAGTCTGGCACATAACAGGGGTCGTTGCCGCTGGCATAGAGTACGGGCGCTTCGATATTGGGGGTGGACTGCCGCATGAGGACGGGTGTAACGGGCTTCTGAACTCACGTACGGGTGGTTCTCGCCACGTACGATGCGTCCCTCGAGGCGGCTGGTGTTCAGTAAGCGGGGGCAGTGGGTCCGCATAGAGATCCTTGCGCGTGAGGATCCGGATCTCAAGTATCTGGGTAAGCGCCCGCGCCCGGTTCGTTACGCCACACGCAACAACGAGGACAGGTATCGCCTCGGCAAGCCCCTTCGATACGGTGATTTTGTACCACCCGCTCGCCCCCTGACTAACTCTCGTTTTCGCCATCTCTGTATAGGTCTATAGTTAGGCCTAAACTTAGTTCTAATATTGGTGTTCAGATAACCCCCGTTTCCTGTACGCCTGCCCACTCAGATGTGATAAAATACCCTGCTACAATCCTTTACAATTGACACGAAGTCCGTGCTGTATAGAGCGCGCGAATGTGGCACGTCGCAGTGACGAAATCGATATATATCGATTCGGTCAGTGTAAATTCCTACTCTAATACACGTTCACTCTCGGTCTTTCGCTGTTCCGGTTCTTCAGTTTCGATGAGTTGATCAAGACGTCGCTCAAATGCTTCGTCGTCAATTTCGCCCTCCGCGTATCGTCGTCGAAGCGTTTCAATCGGTGTCTCATTTGCGTCGTCTATCTGCTGGTCGTCCTGTGGACTGGATGCTGGAGCCGCATTCGCCTGACGCACGACACCTAGTGTTAATTGTCCGGATATTCCGAGTATTACTGTACTGACCAAGAGAAACAAGAGGCCTGCCGCAACGTTTCCACTCAGTCCGATAAGTCCGAGCACAAACGCGGGGACACCGAGCAAAGAGCCGATGATAGCAGTCGCAGTTCGACCAGCGGGGCTCTGGGGGGCATAGCGGTGGACCAATTCGTACACAATACCTCTATGACCGTTTTACAACTTAAAAATCGCGGAAGTGGGGACTAAACCCCTCTAGAAGAGGTACATCTGCTTGGTTAGCAGGACGGAATACTAGCGAGTCAGCATACACGTTCTATCAGTTAGTTCTGGATTTAGATGGAGAAAATAACGGAGTTTCCGTGCTATCTACACTCTCTGTATCTCGCACGCCTACCGGAACACTCCTCTGAGTTAGTAGAATCCTCGGCGGTCAATACGCAGGATCTTTCCAACTACTAATTCAGACATGTTTTAACTGTAAACAACAGCTTGTGAATCGTTCTATGACACCCTTGACTATGGTAAAATTCATCTTGGTTATGGGTTGAGGCGGATTTCGAAGACAAACGAATGGGTGGACGGATATGGACCCCTTCTTTGGCTCCGTGAGCATCGACCGGTAACTGGTCGGTACATCTCCGGTTCCACACGTTCGGGTAACACATATAAAATATGTTTGTAGAAAGCTTTCTGGCGTTTATAATGCCGTCTGAAGCATAAGATATTCGCATCCCTTAGTCCATAGATAAATCCGAGACAGAGCGGACACTGGCCATGCCGTTGAAATACGAATCCGGGACAACCACACTGATTGCCGCGTGATCGCTATCGAAATTTCACCGAACTGAAGCCGACCGGCGAGGCGTCCTCCATTCCGGATATGATGCTAGACGATAGGGGTGAAGGTGCCCTCTGACGCCAACGCGTCACGACAAGCGCTGGTGGTGGCTCTGTTGCGCCGGCCGTGAGTGCCAGTCCTGTGGGGCGTCAGTCCTAGGCGGCCAGCTGAAATGCCGGTTCTCTCTCACCAACTATCTCGGACGCTCTTCAGTAGACTGGCGGAACCAGGAGTATTAGTGCCTCTGGCCTGGCAAAGACGGGTATGTGTGAAGACCGTCCTGCCTTCGGCCAGAGGCTAGCGGAACTTGCGGAACTTGGGGTAATAG
>NZ_SGTV01000057.1:0-9292 GCF_005435035.1 Halorubrum sp. SD690R
TCACCACCGCCGCTGTTGGAGCGGCTGATCGAAGACGCACAGAAGATCCACCAGCAACGACCGATCTTACAAGAGACGCTCGCTACCGCTACTCAACCAAGGTGTGAGGCTTAGCTAAAGACGAATGCTCTGTGATCTATTCGTCTTTAGTTAATACTCAATGGCCGTGCTTTCCGCTCGAACGCGGCCTAATCACACCGGCTACGGGGAGAAAAAACGCCGTTTGTGATGATTGGTTATCGATTGTTCTCAATGGTGCTGGTGTCTCATCCGTGAGTTCTCCTATATTTAATACCAACAAGCATAATCTGAGAGGGTATATTACTATCAGGCTTAACTGAAGACGAATGGTGTAGTGAGCCGACGCATGATCCGAGATGAGGAGTCCTTGTCGTACACAGACTGGACTTCCTCATTCCTTCCGAAAGATGCCTTGATAAGCCGCCGCTATCACGCGGTTTCTCGCTTAACTAAAGACGGATGGGCTGACAACTGGTCTGATACAGCAAGCTATCTCTACTTTTTTGTCGTCTACACAGTTGAAGACTCCATTGAGCGCGAAGTAGGCAAATTGGTCACAACAGCCCGTACAGTTGATGATGTGATCGACGAGTGGACGCTTCGAAATCACGACTCAATGGGTGAATAGCGGGCACGAGACATCTCCTGGCGCGTGCTACTCCGCCGACTGGGTGTCTCCTAGGAGCGATTCGAGACAGCTGATATTATCGATCTGACTACCTAGACGTAGAATCACATATGTTGGCTGGTTAATTTTGAGCGAGAAAACTCTAATTCTCTAGCTTCGGCGGTTGCCGAGAAGCGAGCCGGTCACATCGCGATCTACCAATAGAGCCGGGTATTAATGAGCTCAGTTCTCGACACCAGTCCACCCAAATATAGTATTATATTTTATATATGTTTGTATATATATCATCCAAAAATTACAGTGATTTCTCGAACCCTGCGCGGTTGAGTCTCAGAATCTCACTGGAGGATGTCTTCCGGGGAGGAGACACTTTCCAAATCTTGGAGCCGTGGGTCTTCTGCCAGTGTCGCCGCCAGCACGATCGCGGGGCGATGGTTCAGCTCGTGATCCTTTTTGATTCCACGTCTGTCGCCGCGGCCCTTTCGTTCGCTCATTGTTACGCCGAGGAATTCCAATTCATCGAGGAGGTCAGAGACACGCTGGTACCCGAGGACGTTCGACTCGACGTCTTTCGCGACAGTCTGGTAGCGGTCATAAACTTGCGACGTTGAGACGGTGTCACCTCTTCCGTTAAGCCGCTTCGTCAGCGTATACAAGACGAGTTTCGCCTGGTCTGGGAGTGTGCTGATGCTTTTCGAGAGGAGATCCGCTTCAACGAGGTCTCTTGCCTCGGTGACGTGGTCTTCTGTGACGGTCTCGTCCATATTTCGCCGCGCCATCATCCCAGCCTTGTTCAGCAACTCGATCGCCTTTCGGGCGTCGCCGTGTTCGTCGGCTGCGAGCTCTGCTGCTCTTCCGATCGTGTTGTCACCGAGGACGCCTTCCTCGAAGGCATCGCGACGATTCTCGAGGATATCCTCCAGCTGGTCAGCGTTGTACGCCGAGAACACGAATTCAGACCCGCCCATCGAGCTTTTGACGCGCTGGTTGACATTGTTTCGGAACTGTGTCGTCTTGTTGCTGATGAGCACGATAGAGATGTAGGTCTCTATCTCGTCGTTTTCACGGGCGCGCGAGAGAGCATGGAGCAGGTTGTTGAAGTCTTCAAGCAGATCGATCTCGTCGAGGATGATAACGAGCCCGTCGTAGTAGTCGTCGACAATATCCCAGAGTTCCTCGGTGTATGTTTTCCAGCCTACGCCACGCTTCGGTGGAGGAGAGATGCTAGGTTGGGCTTTGATCCCGTATTTTTCGTCTAGCTCGTCGAAAACCGAGAAATACAGTGTTCGTGAAGCGCGGGTGATCGTGTTGTTCGCGTTGCAGTCGACGTAGACGTTGGTCGCGTGGACGCCGTTTTCTTCGGCGCGTTCGGCGATTTTAGAGGAGACGTGCCGTGAGACGAGGCTCTTCCCGGTGCCCGTCTTCCCGTAGATTTGGATATTGTCTGGCACGTCGTTATAGATGATATCCTCGAGGCTGAGTGCGACGTTCGTGATCTCCTCTTGCCGCCCGACGATTCGGCCTTCGTCGGGGACAGTACCGACCGAGACGAGGGACTTGTTTTGGAAGATTCGTGGTGAGTTCCCGATCACCTGGTCGACCGAGAACCCGCTTTCGCCTGTGTCGCCCATGGTTCGGGCTTGTGCGCGGGGATGATAAATCTGCTGCCCCTGATTTGGAGTGAGTTTGTCGAGTGTATGGGTTTCTGCTCGGGTTTTGCCGTGGATGAGAATTTGGTCTACACCCCCAGTTTTGAGTGAGAAGTGTCTCATCCCACCCCCAGTTTTGAGTGAGAAGTGTCTCATCCCACCCCCAGTTTTGAGTGAGAAGTGTCTCACCCCACCCCCAGTTTTGAGTGAGTCCCTTGGAGATCTGGTACAGGGGACCCCTGGTTTGGAGTGAGATTATCAAGAAATTGACACAGGGGGGGGGACCCCCGGTTTGGAGTGAGTGTGTCAAGAGGATTGGTGGCGCAATGGAACCGAGAAATTCCAGACGAAGCAGTCTGTGGCGTGGGTTCGATTTGGGGTTACCTTCCGCTTCCTGCCTTGTCTAGGTTGTCTCAAACTGCTTTTTCCACGGAGAGACAGACTAAAAGGATCTAGAATCTAACCACCGGTTCGTCTCGAGATATTCTACACTACTACTACTATACTATAATATATAAGTAATGGTAAAGGCAATAAACAAACAACAAAAGTAGAGAATAAGCTGCTGTAATTGTCTATTAGACCTAACAAGAAGTTAGCGTTATAGCTTCTTTATATACATCGTGCTTTGACTCGCCAGTCTCTCGGGCTTCTGACCGTGGTTAGGTCGTCCCTTGTCTTCTGGGGAACTCACTCCAAACTAGGGGTCCCCGTGTGTGGACTCTGAAGAGACGACTGCGGGAGATGGCTTGAACTATCGATATTCTGGGGATTTGGAGCGGAAACCTGGGGTGGGGTGTACTCGTCCGTCTGTAGAGTGGGAGCTTCTCAAACAGACGTGCTCATTGCCTCTGCGAGCTCCCGGTCAATCTGTTCGACCTGCCGGGTCAGTCGGGAGACTATCTCTGTCTGGCTCTCGTTTTCGTCCGCGATCTCTGCGATTTCCTCGCTCACGACGGTGGCCCGCTCGGAGACGTCGTCGACGGCACTCGACATCTCTTCGGCCACGCTCGCCTGTTCGTCTGTCGCAGCGGCAATCTCGCTGATCCCACTCTCGGTCTGCTCAACTGCGGTGAGAATTTGCTTCTGGTTCTCGAGGACGCCCTGGATGTCGTCTCTCGCAGACTGGATCTCGTCGTTGGCTGCGTCGACTTCGGCGGTGGTTTTGGAAGCCTTCTCCTTGATCCTCGCGACGATATCTTCGATTTCGTCAGCTTGCTCCTGCGAGCGATTCGCGAGGTTCTTCACCTCGTCGGCGACGACCGCGAAGCCGTCGCTGTCGCTCCGTGCCGCCTCGATGTTGGCGTTCAACGCGAGCATATTCGTCTGCTCGGCGATGTCGTTGATTACACCGACGAGTTCCTCGACTTCTTCGATCTCGTCTTTGAGGTCCGCGACGTCGTCGGCGACAGTAGCTGACTTCTCGGCTGTGTCATCCACTTGGTCGATGACTTCGCTCGCGGTGTCGACGGACTCTTCGGCGAGTGCTCTCGATTCGGCGCTCTGGTTGCTCACTTCCTCGGCGCTGGAAGCGATCTCCTCGACGGTGGCGCTGAATCCGGAGACGTCGCCTTGGGTACGTTCGAGTTCGGTTGCTTGCTCGTCGACGAGCTGGGTTATCTCGTTCGAGCGGTTCGCGACCTCGGTTGTCGACTCGCCCAGCCGTTCCATCGAGGTCTCGACGTTGTCCGAGAGCTCTTCCTGGAGGTCAGTGAGCGTCTCCCGCTGTTCGACGACGGTGGTGACATCGAAGAGCAACTCGACAGCCCCAACGACCTCGCCAGTGGGTGTCTAGATCGGGGTCCCGATCGCGCGGGCGTGTGCTTTCGTGCCGTCTGGCCGTTCTGGGGATCGGAACTTCTCTTCGCGGATGGGTGTTCCCGTGCGGACGACCTCTTCCGCGAGGGTCTCATCTTCACCCTCGGTGCCGAAGACATCGTATGCGTTCATCCCGACAGCTTCGCTTGCGGGGAGGCCGAGGAGGTCGGCTGTTGCTGTATTCCACTGGGTGATGTCGCCGGCGTCGTCGACGACAAACGCCGCTTCAGGGAGCGTTTCGATGAACTGCTCGAAGGTGTGCCGCCAGAAGCCGTCGTTTGGTTCTGTAGTCTGGTCTTGGAGGTGATCGTTGTGTGTCGCAGCGGCCATATCGGCCGGAATCAACTCGGGTTAATTTGGGTTTCGCCCACGTTATTGGGTATGATAAGATGCCGTTGTTCACGGGAGAGGCTGTGGGGACCTTACCAAGTCGTTTGGACACCTTCGTTAGAATGTCTTGGTAAGGGCGTGGGTATTCTTCTCGGTAAGCCGAAACGAATCACACACACACCCCCTTTGCGATATGTTCGGGATGTTTTGGCCGGGTAGGGAATGCCGGTAACTGGAACAACCACAAGCGAAAACGGCGTGGAGAGACGCTAGCACGAGAGAAAACGAGAGTAAAGCTGCCGGTATTGTCTGCCGGGTAGGTGCCTTCCTCGATCACTCGTCGACACCTATGTTAATTGCGGTGCGGTCCTGTTCAGGCGCTTTCTTATTAAGCGTTTCCCTATGAAAAGCTTAATCAGAAAACGGCCGTCTCAGACAATCAAACGTGCTATATCCACGTTTTCACCGTTTTCACGGTGTCTTCTCACCGACCCACCCCCACCCCTGAACATCCGGAACATATCGCAAAGGGGGTGTGTGTGTAAGACCCCCCGTTTTGACCTCATATCAGCATCGTGTAATATCTCTCTGAGCAAGAACCCCGACTCCTATAATGAGAACTTCTGCTCACACTATTACTATTTCTTGACTCCCCTCACCAGATATCTCTATTCACCCATCTGGATCGATGCTTGGAACTTCTTGTTCCCAGCCCTCTTCGGCGTAGCTGTCATCGTTGGGTGTCGCCTCAAACAGGCGGACAGCCGAATCAAGCGACTCAAGCCGATATTTTAGCTCATCGACTTGACGTGGCTCAATATGGTACACATCGTCTACTCGCTTGACGAGGCCGGTTTCAAAGAGTCGAGCCATCACGTTTGACGCAGTTGTCTTGTCGAGGGCTGTTCGAGCTGCGATTTCACGTGGCGTGAATCCGTACTCGTAGTGTGTAACAAGGAAGCTAAGGGCCTTGTACTCGTTTGATTCTGGCTTAACCGGAAACGGCTTATCAGCCGTGAGTTCGTCGACGGGAACTGGCATCCTTGTTACGACTTCTCGGAAGATGATATTACAGTTTTCGCAGAGCCGTTGTTCCACACGAAATGAGAAGCGTAGTGTGTCACTACTCTCTGTACGTCAGTAGAAGTCGGAATCAGCTAGAGTTCCTGATCTGGTGTGAATGCCGGTGAAACCAACAATTGAGATCCTCGCAAAGAAGAAAAAACTCTGAGAACAGAGGTCCAAATCCGGCTGTTTAGCTACTTAACACAATATCTCACTAGGGTCAATGACCAGCAGCAGGATGGGTATCATCGTCATCTTGGTCGCTTTCGATCGGCTCGTAGTCGGCGTCTTTACCGACCGGGGTGAAGCCTGGGACGTAGCTGAAGCGTTTCCCTGGCTCCCCACGAAACATTAGTGGGAACGAACCGCGATCCTCTCGAGCCCGATACTGCGGCCCCCACTCATTAAGTTTCGTGGTCGGCTTGGCCACATGCGGGGCAGGTAGTTCTGCACGCTCTAAGTCCTTGAGCGTGAGTACCCGTATTTCGAGTTCCCGTGCTAGTTTTTCGGCTCGTGGAGTGAGCTCGGTTGTGTGACAGAGTACTGGCATCGCACGGCAGGCAAACGCCACTGTACAGAGCCGAAAGAGTATTGATGGTGTGATTGGGTCCGTCGTCCAGTCTTTACACTGGGCGACGATCCAATCGCTGGGTTCCTGCTGTTTCGTTCGTCGGCGAGCGACAACATCCACCTCGAGGCTGAAGATGTGCTGTCGTCTTGCCGCCCCGTATCCCCAGCGGTTGAGTGCCCGATCGAGTTGATACTCGAGCCATCGCCCATCACTGTCACCACGACCCCCAACGTGTGGGTCGATTTCGCCAATAGTGATATCCGCTTGAGCGGCCAGGACTGGGCTTTCTGTCGGCACCGTGGGAATGATGTCGCGTAGCGCTGTAGCGTACTCAAGCGCTGTTGTGAACTTCTCAGCGGGTGCCTCGTCGCAGTTGGCGTCTGCCAACGCAGCCTGTAGTGAGCGGATCAGCCAACATAACTGTTCTTCCACGCGAGTGAGTGTAGTCGCGTAATCGTTGGCAGAATCGAGTGTATTGTCGCCGGTCGGGTCATCGTCACAATCTGGGTCAGGAAGAATCCGTTCGGCCTCTTTGATGGGCTGGTTGGTTAGATGCAGGAGGCGGCGGGCGAACATCCGCTGGTCAGTTGTGAGCGTGTGGTCGCCTTCGATCGTTTCACGGAGTGATGTGAGTGTCTCCGTAAGCGAACACAGACGATTTGCGTACCCGTCTGGGAGGTGGGATTCGTTTGCGCTCATCGGGTGAGTGGGCTGGGGGTGAAGTGGTGGCGTGTCAATGTGGTCTCTGAGAGCGCCTTGATGCTCGGCTGGCCCTGTTGCTGGAGGTGGTGGTAGAGTTCCGCTTCGTCAGTGACGGTGACCCACTGAGGGCTGCCGGCTTCTCGGTACCGCAATTCGTCGTCGACGGCCCCAAGCACACCTTGTTCAGTTGTCGCCGTCGCATCGAAGACGAGGACGTCTGGATCCGGATGAGTCCACGTACCGCGAATCCAGTTAAGCTGTGTCTCGATCGTCGGCGGGTCGATGGGATCCGGATATCGTGGTTCCGCTGGTGCGCTGATCGCGACGTCGGTGACACTGTCGCGACCACAGATACGCCAGCGTTCACCTGTCCACTCGAGTTCACGGCGGGTCCAACTGTCACCGTCGCTGTCTGGGCCGAGGGTAAGTCGTCGTGGTGGAGTATGAGGTGGGTCCCACTGGAGGACACATGACCCACCGTCAGGGAGTGTACCGTCATCTGTTCGACGCTGGTGTTCGAACAGCGCAGTATCGATTTGCGACCGTGCTCGCCGGAGTGTGACGAGGGGGTCTGCGGACGGTGTGGCTGCTGTTCCGTCGGCGGTATCGACCGCCTCGAACAGGCGATGGAAGCGGGCGTCGATGTCTCGAAGTGTCGCGAGGGCACGGGCTTGTGTCTCAGTCATGCGCTTTCCTCGCAGTCTGGTTTGTAGCAGGCTGTCTGGAGCCGGCGGATGTATTCGGCGAGTGGTTCAGTTGCGTCTGTCGCGGTTACGGTCTTAGATCGGTCATCGTAGTCGACTACACCGACTTCATCGAGGGTCTCGAGATGCTGTTGGGTCAGCGCGATATAGACCGACGTACGTTCGTCGCTGCCGACCTTGCTGGGATCAATCGCGTTTTCGATGGCCGCGATTTCGACCGCAAGTTCGTTAGTGGGGACTGCTTTGGAAGCGCGTGACAGTGACAATACGACGCGGCGTCGGCGACTATTTCCAATCGCATCGAACGCGACATCGGGTTCCATTGGGACCGCGAGTGACGTCGTCTCGTCGGGCGTGTCCGTCATTCAGCTCGCCTCCGTAGATGAGATTGTCCGTCGATGTGGTTGGCGTCTCTTCGACAAGCTGTAATTAGTGAGGGGTTCATGCGGGGTGTCCTGTCGCCACGGCTGGGACTCTCTGGTCGGCTTGGGAGGTTGATTACCTATGGTTTGGACGTGGGCGCTGCTGGGCGCTTTGTCACGCTGGTGTGCGAGTTGTACGAGGGTGTCTGTCACTAGGTCAGTTTTGAGAGTAGGACTCTGAGAGACAGAGTTATGACTTCTGACCCTGGTGTTTTGGATTGCTGTCATTGGGTTGGCAGCACGATTCCTCCGGCGTCCTAGCGCCGGGGGAGTTCCCTCGGATCGTGCTATTCCGCTAGACGAGCGAGTGTGACTTTTGTATTCGTGTCACAAATCTCGTCCACTGTATTTGCGTCTTTGAGTGGTTGTATCGGTCGAATCTGTCTGTAGTCTTAAACTCCTGTTAAATCACACTCCACTCTCACCGGTAGCTAAAAATACACTTCTCATAGACGATGAATATACAATCAACGACATCTACGGTAGCAAGAACTGAGATCAACTCTCTTTGCCACCAGTTCGTTGATATTGGTGGTGATGCTGTTGCGTCGTCGCTCCCACAGTCGTGGTGTCCCGCCGCCGTCGTCTCCCCCACCTCCACTCTCGAACTATCCCCGTAACACTCGATGTCGTCGACACACCACCCCACTCCCCAGTCTCGCATCGCGACGGTAACCCGTAGGTGCTGTTGTCGCCGCCTGCCGCCGCTGCTCATCATTGGGTCTCGCGTCGTAACAGGTGTCCCCTAGGGTCACTGTCGCCGCTGGTCCGGTCTTGTTTCTAGTTCGTTCGTCGGTCGGCTTCGATGCTGGTCGCTGTTCGGATCGTGCTGTCTCACCCATCCTCCGCCAATCAGTTGTCCCCTCTCGTCGCCTCCTCAACTGTTTCCCGTTCATCGCGGACTTGATCCCTGACAGTTTCCTCTTCGTCCGACCGATCTGGATAGCTCCCTGCGCTCTGAAAGTACGGTAGTGGGCTGTCGGCTAACTCCACACCAGAGACGCCGGCAGGCATCGGCCGTTCGCTGATAGTTTCGAATCGATCTTCGACTGTGTTTGCGACGGTAGTGCTTGTGCCGAGGTTCTCAAGAACATGATCGAGTTTCGCGTCCAGTTGTTCGAAGCGGTACCGCATCTCGCGTGCTTGGACCCCTTCCCGGAGGAGCAGTTCGATCACTCTGCTCTTCGGGATGTCATGGTGGTTTGCCATCGCTTCGAGAATGCTGTTCAGATCCTCATCTACCATCGCTCCAATTCGTTCTCCCATATGGTGTCACTCCCTCTCCGGGTAGTAAGTGATTTTCGTCAGCCGCCTCGGCTATCCCCCAATCAAGTCAGTATCTGCCGACCCCGGCTACTCCCCGCCCCGCGCCGCCATCTGGC
>NZ_SGTV01000058.1:0-9124 GCF_005435035.1 Halorubrum sp. SD690R
AAATTAATCGAGTGAAACTACGATGAATATGAAAACACGATTAGATTGCCGTACACTTGGTGTACGGATCTCTTAGAGCTTCAATCCTCTTTTGCCGATTAGCTTTCAAACCTTTTCTCAGTCATTAGGCATCGAGCGGCTCGATGTTGATCTCGATAACTCCGAGCTCGATCAACTGCCGAAACATCCCACCAAACACTGGCTGAGCAGAAGGCATATTGCCAGATTAGAACTGTCTGAGTGTGATTATACGGGCTTTCCGCGTTTCTACATAAGAGCGAGTTCAATAGCCGAATATAAAATATGGACCTAAGGGAATGGTTCCTCGCTGTTATTGCTTATCTCCTCGGAGGTATTGCTTTACAGATCGGTGGAAGCGGAAATATTCTCTATGGATACTCCGTATATGCAATAATGTTCATTTCCGCTTGGTTTGCCGTGGGTTGGCCCATTGTCAGCCATTGCTCAATAAATAAGCAGATCTCATCGAACGGCTGTTTCAGGCGAGAATATATCTGAAGAATAGGATTTCAACAGCGCCATTATTACCGGACAGCCACGAGACCGGCGAGAACGAGTAACGCACCAGTAGCAATCGTTAACAGCGGCGTGCTGAGACTGGAGGTCGAATCAACCGTGAGCCAGAGCGCGGTACCCAAACAACTAATGGCGACGACTGCGCTGAAGACTTCGATACGACTTGGCTTGGCAGTTCCAGTCCGGACTCGGGTATACAGGGCGTGTCCCAGCACAGTAGTGGGGAAGATACCTGCGACCACAAGCGCGAGATGAACGGCAACCACGCCCGCCGTGTCGAGTACAGGAATAATGTCACTCGAAAGTGTCCCAAGAGCATACAATCCAAGCAGTCCCACCAAGAGAACCGCAAGGGAACGTTCGACACTACTGGCCGACAGACGCGGGAAGCGGGAAACCGTCTTACCCATGCTAGAGATTCCCGTCCAAAGCGTCATAAGTTCTCCGTCAAAAAGTCGAGATACTCTATTGGATAGTACGCGGGCTCATTCTAACAGTTGATTCATCAAGCTATAAACGAAATCAAGCCATGGAGAATAGTTCTATGACACCCTCTTGATCGGTAGCTCGAGAACACCCATGTCAGGACCGATGTCGATCGTGGCGTGTCTCGCCTCCTCGTCACGTTGCCAGACCGACTCACCGGTCGGCATGCGAGCGCGTGTGATACGACTGTCCAGACTTGAATTCTGTCAGTTCCTCGATCCGCGACTCGAGCTCTTCGACTTCGTCACGAAGCTGGTCGGCATCGTCAGCATCGCTCGCCGCAAGTTGGTCTTTCAGCCCTTGGAGCCGCGTCTCCTTGCGGTCTTCGTCCACCTCGGCTTTCCGAACGTACTCGGTTTCTTCAATCTCGTAGACGTCGCGTTCAGCGACATCAGTCACCTCGAGGGCGTCGTCAACCTTCCCGCGATCAATGCTCACCACCCGGTCACGGTCGATCCCGGCTGATTCGAGCGTGTCCAGCACCACCTCATCGTCTTTGAGCGAGCGGTTCGTCCGAGCGGTCCGCTGGACCGAGCCGTACGATCCCGAGACCGGTCGGTCGTGATGGAGTCGGTCTAAGAGCGTGTCCGCGATCTCTTTGCGGAGGTCGTTAGCGTTCCGTTGAACGTCCGAAAGCAAGGTATACAGGTCGATGAGTGTCCCTGTCTCGACCTCCTCGAGCGCTGTAACCTCGTGGCGTTCCAACGCGTCGACGAGCAAGAGCGCGTCCGCGTAGACATCGAGATCGGGTTCTGTCCGTTCGTCGGGAGCAGGCTCAGAGGACGGGTCCTCGTCCAATAACAATGAGGTGGTTGGCTCTTCGGTCTCGATGATCACACCTTGGTCGTCATTCACCTCGAATCGTGGATGGAGACTCAATACCGTCGGGTATGGATCCGCATCGGGTGGGAGTCGATCAAGGTCGAACCCATCGGTAGAGTCGGTGACACGCCGATATAGTTTCTCGAACTGGTCTTGCTGGAGAGGTTTCGACTCACCGCGGTCTGTGAACCTGATGATGACACGGTGTTCCTGGACGCCAGTTATCTGAAACCGGTCGTTCGAGAGTGGTGTTCGGAACGTGGCCCCTTCCGGAAGGTCATCTAACCGCTCAAGAAGATTGTGCCAGGTGACCCGAAACGACATATTTGTTCTGAGAGAGCGAGATGCTAAATGTCTGAGGTTGCTCACAGAGATTATCGATCAATTCGTCATCGGAGGGTGAAAGTCACTTCTCGGTTTCGGCGACGGAGATAAGACACAACAGGAAGATACGATTGAGTCCACGGATTCAAGATATTTCTCCACGAATCGTCGCATATGACCGATGGTTCAAAAACCTCACCTTCGTTTCTCTCGTCGCTTCCGAGCCAACCCATTACCGATGACATCGTGAAACAGATTGGCGAAAACGACAACCCAAAAATTCGCGGAGCTATGGGTTTTCCGGGGTCATCCCCTGGCACGATCGAAGCGTTCCTGCTGGATATGAAAGCGAAGACACATGTGATTGTCTTTGATCCAGACGCGGAACAATGGCACGTTTACAAATCATTCGAAACCAAGGGGATGAACCATCAACAGATGGTCGATTATGCGAGCGAACTCGCCAACGAGTGGCTCGCCCAAAGCCTCTCGGACCGCATCGCAGCCGCAAAAAACACTGAGCAGGACACATGATTCCCGTGCCACATTAACATTCTCTGTGGAGCTACAAACTAGACACGAATAATCGCACACCTACAACGGTTTGTCTGCTTCACACTACGCTCGAAGTGTGACCCCACCCACCCCGGATTGTAAGTGTTCTCACGACTGTTAGGGTCCCTGGGGGGACATACTGCCCAGAGATGTACTATATAAAAGCCGGGTAAATGGCTCCATTCGCACACCCCTAATTGTAAGTGTAAACACACGCTTAAGAGCCGAATTATGTGAAATTTCTAGTTTAACTATACTCTATTATGTTGCTTCTACCCATAACTATATAAATTATTATATAGGTAGGAGTAGATCCGACAACAAAACAGTGGATTAACCGAGAATCAAGGAGAAAGCCCCGTGCTTTAGCGCGGGGGTGAATCCGACAACGGAGACGCCAACCACGATTATTAATTAGGCCGACAGTGTATCGTAGTGTAAGCACATCAGGCGAAAATTGGAGTTAGATTGGAGCCTCGGTCAACAAAAAGCAACCCTGCGTCGGATGTCTACTCGACCAACGTGGTTGAGTCGGGTTAATGTCACGGCCCGTGAGGTATAAGTGGATACCCAAGCACACAACGTCACTTCGGTAGCCCGACGCACTCCTCACAAACCACAGCCAGACCCTCGTGCTCTGGTCAGGGCGCCTTCAGGGACGCACAAACGGCGTGCTGTCCCACGAGGAGCGGGAAGGATGTCAAATTCGTGTAGAACCGGTCCTACCGTTTTGACTCATGGAACACTTACAATCCGGGGTGGGGGTGTTGAAGACAGATAGGAACAGATACAACACTTACAACACTTACAAGGTCGGGTTTCAAGTACGTTGCCTAATACGACGTGATATGGACTCGCCATTCAAGGGTGTAAACGATATCTTTCAGACGAAGGAGCCCTTTGAAGAGGCATATCATCCTGAAGAGATCCTTGAACGGGACGAGGAGATCGAGACGTTTGCTGCGGCTTTACAAGACGTACTTGATGGCTTTGGGCCGCCTAACGTGTTTATTTATGGCCAGACAGGCGTCGGGAAAACTGCAACGACTCATAAGGTAACTGAGTATCTTGAGGCTGACGCCATAGAGGCCGGAGTGAACCTTACTGTCTTTAGCATCAACTGTAACAAGCGAGATACGACCTACAAAGTCATCACCCACCTCGCCAACGAACTCTACTCAGAAAAGACGTTCAAGCAAGGTCATCACCCAGATACACTCTGGGATCGTATCTATACCGCGCTCGACGAACTTGGGGGGAGTATTCTTGTTGTCCTCGACGAGATCGACAAGCTCGGCGAAGATGAGGAGCTCCTCTATGAATTCCCTCGAGCGAATGCGATGGGCGAACTTGAGCACGCAAAGGTAGGCATTATCGGCATTAGTAATAATTTCAAATTCCGTGAGAGCCTTTCCCCCCGAGTCAAATCCACACTAACCGAACGAGAGATTCAGTTCTCGCCGTATGACGCAAATGAACTCCGAACAATATTGAACTACTACGCAGATTTAGTTTTCTACGAGAATGTGCTTAGTGACGATGTTGTTCCCTTGTGCGCAGCTTTCACCGCCCAAGACACGGGTGATGCACGAATGGGACTTGATCTTTTGGAAACTGCTGGCGACATAGCTCGTCACGAGGACGCTGACCATGTTGTTGAAGAACACGTTCGGATCGCCCGCTCACAAGTAGACCGGGCGAATACTGAGCGAATCGTTACCAATCGCCTGACTGTCCAGATGCAAACTGTGTTGGTTGCAACGACGTTTCTTGATGTCGACCAGAGTACGGACGCCAAAGTCAAAACCATCTATTCGTTCTATAAGGATCTCTGCGATCGCCTCGATATCGATGTGCTTTCTGAATCTCGTGTGCGGGATCATCTAGACACGCTTGATATGTTTGGGCTTCTCGAAACGGAAGAAGTGAATCTCGGTCGTCGTGGCGGCCGGTCGTATATTTATTCGATTGTGGATGAGCCACGAGTTGTCATCGAGACGCTCTACAATATGGACCGCTTCGAAAATCTCTTCGGTGACAGCGCCGAGGAGTTCCTAGACACGTATGAGGCTGACACACGTAGCGATATTCAGACAAAGCTCGGTCTGTAAGCACCAGATACACTTACAATCTGGAGGGCGGACCACCAGTCAAACACTTACAATTGGGGGTGTGTAGCGACCGTGAACTCTTACAATATGGGGGTCGGCGCTCGGTAGAACACTTACAATTGGGGGTGTGTAGCGACCGTGAACTCTTACAATATGGGGGTCGGCGCTCGGTAGAACACTTACAATTGGGGGTGTGTACGAGATTCTGTTCTATCCCGTGATCTCTACGAGCGATACATGAAGATCTGCGGCCGTCTCGACGCTGATAGCGTGAGTGAACGTCGTGTCCGTGACCACCTCTCGGATATGAATATCCTCGGAGTAAAACACGAGATTTAGGTACGTTGGCTGGCTTAAAATCGTGATACTTGATGATCGAAATTTCTGATTCGCTTCGTTCTCTGTTCAGCGCTCAAATCGAAGAACGTGACGGGTCATATGTCATAGATATCCCGACGAGTGAAATCGAACACGACACACTCGCTGCCGACGAAACGTACCGCATCGCGCTCCTGGCGTCAGGATCTTCGACAGGCCAGAAAGCCCAGCAAGAACAACCCCAATCGGCTGCGCAAGAACCAACTCCGACGTCGGACGGTCCGCCTGTCGATGAGGGTGAGGTCCACGATGTGACGATCGAGACGACTGGTGATCAAGGCGATGGCATCGCGAAAGTTGAACACGGCTACGTCGTGATCGTCCCCGGCGGACAACCCGGTGATGAGCTGACGGTCGAGATTGAGCAAGTCAAAGAGAATGTCGCGTTTGCCAGCATCGTCGAACCCGACTCACGGGCGCTGTAACGTCGTTTTACTGGCACCTGTCTATTTGACTGGGATGAGGGTGTCATAGAACTCTTCTCACACCTTGTTGACTGACTTGTGGATCGCTCAGTACAGGGCATTCATGTACCGATCGCGTACTTCCCCGCTACCTGTCAGGAAAGTCGTGTGAGATACAGAGCGTCAGCTCAGCAGTAGAGGGCCGTCCAAAATAGACGCAATTCTACATTTTGCGCAGTTTCAATCGGTAATGGTATAATGATCTGATACTATCTCTCATACGTGGTAGCGCTTATATACGGATTCTTGATTATCGGACTCTTTGCCGGGGGCTGGCTGTGTTGGTTTAGTTATTCAGTACTGCGGATGGATCCACAGCTCGGTCGTCTCGCACTGACAACGGCTGTCGGCATCTTGGGTGTTGGAAGCGTTCTCACCGCAGCAGTCGGTATTATACCGTGGCTTCCGGGTCCAGAGACGAATGATCAGGTGTGGTTGCTCCTGCCACTTGTGACCTGGAACCTGATGACTGCGCCGTGGTTTGTATTTACGCTTCAGTACACCGGAGCGCGTCCGGCGATCAGTCGTCGGTTGATAGTGGCACTGACAGTACCGGTGTTGCTAGTCCCACTCCGTGTTGGTCTCCAAGCAAGTCCGGTTGAATTACCACCAGCGATTACAGGCTTTACTGCCACAGTCGTTTTTGCGTATGTACTTTCGCTGGTTGCTTCCGGCTGCTACTTGTTATTTCGACAAAATAAAAACGACGCTCGTTTCTCGTTACAGCAGGGTCTATCACTTTCAGCCATCCCTATCGGGTCGTTCTTGCTCTGGAACCTCTCAACCTTTGAGATAACAGCGACCGCGATGGTGGTTGTATTTGATGCCGGGACGATTACCGTCTGTGCAGGCTTGGCTGGTGCTCGCTACCGGTATGGTCTCTTCAATTCGATTCCGGCAGTCGGAACGCTCGGTGAAGAGGCGCTGATCAAACAGACAGACGATCTAATGTTTGTCGTTGATGCAGATGAGCAAGTCATACAGAGCAACCGGATCGTCGTCGAGAAACTCGACACGACGCGGAGCGAGCTTCTAAATAGTAAAATTGACGACGTCATAGGGTACGAGATTGACGAAATCGTGGCTAGCGAGACTATCACTCTCGAAACGTCTGCTGGGGTTCGACAGTACGATTCGCAGCTATCAGCCGTTACCGGTCCACATGGCAACAGGCTTGGAAGTGTACTCAGCTTTCGTGACGTGAGCGACCGTGAGATCAGCCAACAGCGACTGTCCGTTTTGAACCGAGTGCTTAGACATAACCTTCGAAACCGGATGGATATTGTAAAGAGCCACGCTGAGGCCCTTCCAAGTAACGTGGAGGAACACAGTTCATCGATCATTGGGGCTGCCGATGACGTTGTTGCTCTCAGTCAGCAAGCAAAGCAGATCGATCAGTTTGTTTCGGCCCAAGAATCTAGCAGTCAAGTCGATCTCACGCAAGTAGTAGAGGCAGTATTAGACCGTCTTTCGAGCACGGACGTGACCGTCACTACCGACATGCCGGAAACGGCTATGATAGCCACGAATCAACGGGCTGCCACGAGCGCGATCGAAAGTACATTAGAAAATGCGGTTAATTACGCAGCTTCGTCGGTGGTAGTAACGATCACAACCTCAGAGGGAGGCTACTGCGTGATCATTAGCGACGACGGTCCAGGGATTCCTGTAGCGGAACTCAACGCTCTAGACAGAGGTACAGAAGACCCACTGAAACACACGACTGGACTAGGATTGTGGCAACTCAAGTTGGCAGTGATGGCACTCAACGGAGACGTTTTATTTGAAATAGATAACGGAACGACCGTAAGAATCGATATTCCCGATAACGCAGCATCTGAGATAGAGTAACTTGGTGATTACAAGATAGGAGGTCAAGTTCCTTTAGTTGCCACTGTACGAGATACGCGTCCTGTATCTCGCACAGGTAGCTGAACCTCTCATTGAGCTGGCAGAATTTTTGACAGTCAATACGCAGGTGCGTTTTATCGGCTTATTCGGCTGTAAATTCACGAAATAAATATCGTGGCAACTCCTCTATGACACTCTATGGGATCATTGGAACCCTGACTATCCTGATCCACCCTACTCGCTTCCGGGCTTCCCGATGTACTCCGATTTCATCGTCCCGTTTTCACGATAGTAGCGATAGAGATACGGGCCGTGCATATCCGCGGGGTCTCCGCTGGCGCACTTACAGCTATCGTCGCCACAGGTGACTTTTTCTTTGACGACGGTCCCGCTTCCTGCGCTATCGGACTCGTCGACGGGCTCGGCAGTCTCGGGAAACTCCTCGGTGTCAACCGATTGGTCGCGATACTCGATGAGCGCCTCGACGTAGTTCCGTATCTCGTGGAGTGTCTCCGTATCCTGTTTTGGGAGCCCCTCTGCGAGATACTTCGGGAGCGAGGTGGGTGGTGACGGCTCCTCCATACCTTATGTAACAACTAGTCCCACTTTAGCGCTCGGGTGACACATAAGGAGTTGAACTCGCTTTACCAACTGTGAGCTCTTCAGCAATTACTCGAGATCGTAGGTCGCAATCTCGTGAGATCCACACTTTGGGCATTCATCAGTATCGACCGGGCCTGATGAGGAACCGGATACGCATGTCCCCCCACAAGTAATGTAGATCGAATGAGTTGGGGTGTGTAACGAATGTCAGACTCGACGGATCCAGCCTCTCGTATCACGGATCTTTCGTCGATCGAGCCGGAGAACTTCAAATTCCGAAATACGCAATTTCTGAGAGCAGATGGCCATCACTACGACAATCCACACGACGAGTCGTTCCTTGAACAGCGTAAGGAGATCTGGCGAGTGAGAAATGGCGATATCGAACGGGTTCTCGAGGAGTTCCCAACTGATCGGCCGCTTCCCGAACAGTGCGCGCTCTGGATACACGCGCTCGTAGGGAAACACTTCTTCCCGGATGCGAACCACCGTACTGCGATCGTTACATTGCGAAAGCTGCTCCGTGACAACGGGTTCGAACCGGGAGAATGGTCGACGGAGCGGGTCAAACGGGTGCGAGCTGAGTCACACGACGTTCGAAGAGAGATACCTCCGATCCATCTCGACAGATTGTATGAAACGGACGAGCTGTATCGCGTCTGGCTTCAGTTCTTCGGCGAGGTCCTTCCTGAAGAGTATCTCTGATTACTCTTCGTCGTCGTCGGTGTCGTCGTCTGCGAGCGCCTCGTACAGTTCTTCGTTCTCCTCGACGTCCTTCGCCATCTCTCGCTCACTGTCCCAGTTCATTATATACCGTTATCTAGGTAGCCGTACAGTGAAAAGCGTACCTCTCCCCGGGATGCTCGTTATACTGTCAGCTAAATATTCTTTAGGTTAGAGTGTGATTAGCAAGTATGTCCACGCTTGACGCCGCCACTCTTGACGACCTCCGCGACGCTCTCGCGGAGGTCGAAGATAAAAAGCCGACACAGC
>NZ_SGTV01000059.1:0-9056 GCF_005435035.1 Halorubrum sp. SD690R
GGAGCAGGCCGCTCGGACCTACGGCTTCCTCCGGTCACTGAACCTTACTGGGGCACCGATCCACAGTCTCGTGGACTGTATCGCTGTCAATGTATTCCGCTAGTTCCGCCAGTCTACCGAAGAGCGACAACCGATGTCCAGCTGCGTTCACCCATTTGCTAGTTGGTTTGTTTTCACACGTTCATGCTTATTTTCATTTCCAAACAGAATCTGCTAGCTAAGGTCTGTGGCCAGCACGTTTGGTGAAATAAGACGCGACTCCGGTGTCGCCTCGCCCCAGCAAACCCAATTCGATACAACCACTATTATCGGTCGAAACTGAGCAACATGGAACGACCCGACGATGAGTGAAGATATTATATGCTTCGGATACCTTCCTGAATTATGACCGGGGCACCCCTCAGGCCCCAACGAGCGGACGAAGCCACTCTCTCTTATGTCGAAACTAGACTTGAAGCGAATGGCTTGCCGTCTCAGGACGTACGGTCGAAGCCAGACTGCTTCTACATCGGCTACGACGGCGACGAACGGATAGGCGTCGTAGGTTCGAATTGTATGGGACTGACGGTCTTCTACGGTCGGTTGTCGTCGAAGAAGCTGTGCGAGGCCAGGGATATGGAGCAGCACTCTGTGCGGTTGTGGAAACGGAAGCGCAATCTGCCAGCGTTGATGAGACCAGTTCGGGATCCGAACTCGAGATACAGTGCTTGCCAGAAGGGCTCCGAGAAGACATTTCAATAATTTGTTAGACATCAGTTCGATATCAGATCAGATAATTCGGCCGTAGGTTATTATTCATACACCATCAAACACACATATATTGATGGGTGTCCCAATATCAGAAAGTCACAAGCGTAGGGTATTCACCGCGTGATGGCTGGAGTGTTGACGACACCAGCGGGTATCGCATACATTAGTCTATTTTTTATTAGTGGCATCATCTGTTTTGCGGCTATTCCGCGTGCGAGGATGATCTCCGACGCCGACATCCGTCGTGGCTTGGTCGGAATGCTCGTAGCGACGGGAATCTGGGGAATATTCAAAACGGGATACTTTCTTGTGCCGGATCCACTCAAGGAGCCCGCGTATATTATTGGACTCGTGTTCGGATTCGGGACCGTTTGGGCGTGGTTGTACTTCGCATCCGCTTATAGCGGCCGGCAACTACATCAGAACTCAAGTATACGTCTCCTCAGTACCGGCGTGTTTCTCGCCGTGGTAACCGTGAAGGTTACCAATCCGTTACACGGCCTCTATTTTACAATCAGTGAAGCTACCACGCCTTTTCGCTATTTGGCGATCAACCACGGTATAGTCCACTGGATAGCAACTGGGTTCTCGTATGTGCTCGCAGCCGTCGGCCTGTTCACGATATTCGAAGTATATGTGAAGTCGGAGTATGACTCACGGCTGCTGGCTGGCATGACCGGCCTCCTCGGCTTACCTGTTATCTTTGATCTCATCGCTATTACGACACCGACGTTGATTGAGTTCATTTACGCGCCAGTTGGGGTAGCAGGGTTCGCGGTCGGAGCAGTGTTCCTGTTCGGCGATCGGCTCCTAGCAGTCGGCGCGGCCTCCCAAGCCGGCAACTTGACCGTGATCGTCGACGACGATGGTCGGATCAAAGACTACTCAGCCGCGATGGTAGACTCGTTTCCGGATCTTGGTGGATCAGTCGGCGAGAGCCTCGAAGATGTGTTTCCGGAACTCCGTGCGGCCCAGAACGGGACAAAAAACGTCGTCACGCAGAATAACGGCACTCAGCCGAGCCACTACCTCGTGTCGTCACAATCAATGGGTGTCGGGGGATCAGAGACAGATGTTTTGACTCTCAATGACATTTCAGAACGCGAGCGGCAGCGTCAGCAACTGCTAAAGCGAGAACGCGAACTCGACCAACGGAACGAGCTCTACCGGGCCATTCTGGCTGCGAGCTTCTCGTTCGTGTTCCGAATCGACATCGAGATGCGATTCAATTACGTGTCCGAGTCGGCCGAATCATTCGTGGGATACGAGCCTGAGGAGTTGACTGGCGAGCACATATCAGTACTTGCCGCAGATGACGAGAGCCTCACAACAGCAGTGGAGCGTCTCGACGAGGTCACAAATGGCCAGACGGCTCAGATACGCGACCACCCTATCGTGACACATTCGGGTCGCACCACTTACATCGACATGCGGCTCGTTCCAATTTACGACCCTTCTGTGAGCCGCGACAAGCGGACGGCCGACGACGTCACAGAAGTCCAAGTGATGGTTCAAGACGCGAGCCAGCGACGAAAGCGCGAGGGCCTGATCAGCGTATTAAATCGCGTGTTACGACATAATGTTCGGAACGAACTGACGGTGATTAATGGCCGTGCCGAACTGCTCGCAAACGAGCTTGACGGAGGTGCTAAATCGAGCGCTGAGACGATCGTTCAGGCTGGTGAACGCCTGTTGGACATTGCTGAGTCAGCGCGACAGATCGAAGAGAACCGGGAGGTCTCGCCGGAATTTCAAGCAGTCGATATTATTCCGACCGTCAGCGATACGATCGAAAGACTCGAACAGCGGCACCCGGAAGTGGGAGTGACAACCGAGCTACCAGACACTGCGGTCGCCGAAACTTTACCACGGATCGGGACGGCCATGTGGGAGTTGCTCGAAAACGTTGCGGAGCACACCGGCTCGGACCCGGTCGTCAAGATAACTGTAATCAAGCGTAATGACTCAGTTGTGCTGACCATCGCGGACGAGGGGCCTGGAATCCCGAAAGAAGAAGAAGAAGTTCTGGTTAAAGGAAAAGAGCAACCATTAGTCCATGGCCAAGGACTCGGTCTCTATCTCGCGTATTGGATCGTCGTCACGGTAGGGGCGGACATCGAAGTGTCCGGATCTGAATCAGGGACAACCATCCAGATCCACCTCCCAACCCCTGCGGACTCCTCATAAAATATTCTCGACTGTTTAGCTTTATTAAATCATATTATCAAATAAGAAAAATATACTGCGGCTTTAGCTGTAGGATGACCCGGTGTGTCACCTCGCAAAGCCTACTATGCGACTTGACGACTATCCCAAACGAGACGGGAAGCGGGTCTGGCTCAGCCAGAGCGACGAGAACGACGAGGTCGCAGCGTTCATCGACGAGGCGAAGCCCCCAGAGCAGGAGATCGCGTTTCGGCTCGGCGTTCAGGCCGGACTCCGTCGCGAGGAGATCGCCAGCGTCACTGGCAACGACTTCACGTACGCCCCGACGGCTTCCTCCGCGTGTGGAACGACTACCCGAAGCGCGGGCAGTACCGCGAGACGCCGATTCCAAAGGAACTCGCCAGTTCCGTCCGGACGCTCTCATACGAACGCGACCCCGATGAGCCGATCGTTGACGTCGAGCCGAACTCAATCTATCGCTGGGTGAAGCGCGCCGGCGAACGCCGGTACGCGGCGACTGGCGACGAGGGGTGGACTCTCCTCGACGTTCACGATCTCCGTCGGACCTGGGGTGGTCATCTGCTGTGGGACTGTGGTGCTCTTCCTGCCGTCGTGATGAGTTGGGGCGGCTGGGAAGACTGGGAGACGTTCAGAAGCCACTATCTCGGAATGATGAGCCCGGCAGCTGCGGAACGCGAGCGCGAGAAGATCTCGTTCGTCCCGGGGACCGTCGAGTCCGACCCGGGTGCGGATCAGGTTTTCGAGCCGACAGTTCAGTCGCGTTCTTTGTACTGATTTATACGCCTAATGGTGGGCCAATTCGGCTCTGCTGAAATATTCAGCGAGTGATATATTTTGACCCAGTCGCGGTCAGTACAGGCAATTCACGGGTCGCACAGCAGAGGATATCAATGGAGTGATTTGTTCTCCAAGACCAGTAGATATATTTTTGAATGTTAAAAGTTGAGAGTATGGATTTCGAAAGAACAGCAGATCTCGTTATGACTGTTTTTCCGCTCCCTGTTGCGCTCTGGATGGGACTTACTGGGAACCTAGTCAGCGTGCTTGGGCTTCTCTCGTTCAGTACGATTGCCCTCTTACGCCGTCGCTCCACAAGAGTCCGACAGTGGACGAATCAGCATCAGTGGTTGTTTTTGACAATTCTAACACCGATCGCAGTGGCCACGACGTTAGACGCGATGCGTTGAAGCGATCAGTACACAGCTCTCATCGACTATTTATTTCATATAATATTATGTATGAAGAATATGATTTCAACAGAGCCGCCAATTTGTAAATGGTTCTTGCCCAACCTAGCGAAATAACTATTCGATATGTGATATAGGCTGCTACTGACTGCTGAATATAGAGCGTGAAGTCAGCACCCACATAGCGTCAACCTCACACTGAGACGTCCGCGTCGGTCGACTATCAACTGTATATATTTTCGGGCAAGTTTGTCTGAGGATGGGGCTAGGCTTGTTCCAAGAGACCCCGGGGTGCGCTGATCGGGCCAACCGCTCTCTATGCGTGCCTGTTACATAGTAGTCTCTGACTCACCAGTTGAAGATGCGTCAAAGATCGTAATTGTGACGGTGGTGCCGTTTGATGTGTCGAAAGAGACGGTACCGTCAAGAGTGCGGACGGCCCAGGTAAGTTGCCACAATCCCAGACCCGTGCCGTGTTGTAGTGCTGTCTCAGTGCTGGTTTCGAGCGCAGATAGTTCCGACTCGGGAATCCCCGGACCATCATCGGTGACCTGGATTTCGCATCCGTCAGGCGTCTGCCGGAGAGACGCTGTCACGTTCGTAGCGTGTGTGACCGCATTGTCGACGGCGCTTTCTATAGCCGCTTCGAGGGCGGCACCGTCTGTCGAGATCATCAACGAGTCGGGTGCTTCGACAGCGACCAAGGAGTCGTAGGCGGCCACAGTGCCGCGGAGCAGCTCGGCGACATCGACGGCGACGTTTTCGTGCGTCTCTGAGAGAAGTCGGTCGATCGTCCGCGCGCGGTTACTCATGTGCGTGATGCGATCGGTCGCCTCAGTTGCGGCGTCCGCGTGGTCGTTATCGATGGCCTCGAGATGAGCGTTGACGACATCGATTTGATTACGTAGGTTGTGCCGCAGAACCCTGTTAAGCACCGCGAGTCGTTCCTTGCGAAGTTCTCGTTCGGTCACTTCTCGGAGGCTGATCACGGTACCCAACTGCTGGTCATGCTGGTCGAGTACCGTCGACACCTGCGGGTCAAACTTCGCTGACGTACCCTCAACATTGAGTTCGAGCGTCTCGGTTGCTCGCAGCCCGTCCACACTCGTTCCGACGGTATCTTCGACGGTAACGGTGCCGGTAGACGGGTCGGAGTCCCCCGACGCAGTGCGCGCACTCTCGTTTGCTCGCACCACGCGGTGCTCGTCATCCGCAATTAGCACCAAGTCGTCTGTCTCGTCTACGACATCCCGTTCGCCGACGACGCCGACGGCAGGGGATTTTTTGAACGCGTCGAACCGAAACACCGCGAGTCCAAGCCCACCCACCGCGCCGAGAGAGCCAAGCACATAGGCGGCCCCTCCCGCTGCTTGACCGAGTTGAGCAATATACGGAATATTGCTCCAGAACAGCCACATCGCCGCTGGTGCCACAGCAAAGGCAATTCCTTGCCATGCTGTTAGGTGGTCATACCGACGTGTCGCTCGCACCACCAGCACAATCCCGGCTACAGCCAGCGTCACTGCGTAATAACGGGTAGTAATTCCAAGGAGTCCGAGAACCTGCGTTGGCACTAGTGATACTCCGGTTAGTAGACCCTGTAGAGTAAGCACCAAAAGCGGAAACGCAATCAGCGCACCCGTCTTGAGCGAAAGCGAGACGAATCGTCCCGTGTACCGAAGTGCAAACATAGCCCACAAAGCGGCGGGGAGGATCCAGACAACTGCCAGCCACCGCCCGACCGCACCCCCAAAGTCGGTCACTGAGATAAGATCGGTGAGGATGCCGACACTGACGAGTCCGAGACCGACCCCGATCAGCGCAGTGTATCCTGTGAACCACGCAGCCCCTGGTTCGTTGTAACGGTGAGCGACCGTCGCACTGATAGCCGAGATACCCACTGCGTTCCCGATAGATATTGCTGCGGCGATTCCAACGATCATGAAACATCATACATTCTCGCCTGCTAATAATGTGAAGCGTTCCGGTACAGGATATACAAATTATATTGACCGATTGACTGGGCCGCCGTCCTGACGAGAGCCAGCGCGAGACTTGCGCCCTGTATTCATCACGGAATATTCTATCAATTGGCGAATAGTAGTGTTTCACTGAGTTCGGGAAGAGGCTTGTAGATTTGATTTTACTGTTCAGAAACCCCGTTTCCTGAACGGTTAGGCTTGGGGACACCTGTTTACTTCTCGTTGAGTTTCAAGGGCTGTGTTGAATCGCTGTAAGGCGTAGGGATTCACTGTTTGACGAAGCGTTTGATGTTATAGACGACACACATCAGCGCGATCTCGCGGAACTCACGAAACCATGACCGCGCTCGCACGGCAAAGCCGAGCGAGCGCTTGACAGCCGAGTTCACAGTTTCGGTCATAGAGCGCTGATTGTAGCGATTATCGTCGATTCTGGCGTTGTGTGCGTGGTCGTACGGTGCGAAGATCCGGTGCTTGATCAGCGGTCTGATCCCGAGATCTCGGAGACCTTCACGAAGTGATTGCTTGTCGTAGCCCTTATCGGCCGCAAGAGACCGCAGATCGCCCGCGTTCCGGCGGGCGATCTGCTCAGCGAGGTCTGCGTCACTTCCTTCCCGGTTAGTTGAGCAGTGTACGTCAAGGACAGCTTGAGACGCTGTATCGACGAGTTTCGTGACTTTGAGCTTCTGAACGCGGTAGCTGATTCGCTGGCAGTAGTGGCGGCTTGCTGGTGAGCGGTCGTAGAACGTGGCGTCGATCGCGGCGTGTTCTGAGAGATCGTGCAGCTGCGCCGACTGGCGCAGCAGCACTCGACAAACGCTCATACTGATCCGGTCGAACGCCTTACATAACGTGGACGGCGCGGGGAGATCGGCCGCGCTGAGGCCGATCTCCCCAGTTATTTGTGGCATCTCTTTGAGTAAGTCGATCGTCATTCGGTAGGATGTGTCGAGGTAAATCCGGAGACAATGGAGGGAAACGAGTGCATATTCGGCGAATCCGCCGCCACCGTCCGGGGCGGCGGATCCGCCTCCATCGCCAGTAACTCTTTGAGCAACCGGCACAACCTCCCCGATGAAGCGGGAGATTTGGGTCATGATCAACTGAAGTCTCCCGCTTCAGCTCCTTTGATTTAGCGACCCACCTCGCTGCTGTATGGCGATTCAACACAGCCGTTTCAAGATAATTCCCAAATTTGAGTGGTAGTGTGATGTGGTGTGTTTCAGTATTCTACTTCCACTCGCGTCGAATGTATGCTTCACGGGCCCGCAGCCGGACCGGTGGAGACCGTCGTGCTCGTGACCGCGGTCGCGGCCGCGCTCGGATCCTCCTGGACATCAGCTTCGCCCCGACGTCGACCGCCGCACCGATCCTCGTGGTTTCCAGCCTCACCGTCGGCATGCGCCTCGGCGAACGCGTGAGCGAACGACTCCAGCGCGAGGTCGTTCACGCCCTCTTCGCGATCGTCGGGAGCCGGCTGATCCTCGGTGGTGCGAGAGTCGCCTAGCCGGTACCGCTGGTCGCCGACGAGCCCTATCGACACGTACACAATGATATAGACGCCTCATGATACGACATACCAGCCGCTATATCCGATTCGCGAGACATCCCCATATGGCTCGCCATCTTCCAGAACTGTTCGCAGTCGAGACGCGACAACCGACGCACCGCCGTCGGGTGCTCAAGAGCACCGTTGGTATCACAACAGCGGGTGCGCTCGGGGCCGTGTACACCGACGGTGGGGTGGAACCCGAGGGCACTAACGAGACGAGTGACGCAACAGCCACGCAACGTCGGGACAGCGGGGCCGGTCCGGCAGACGCCACTCCACCCGGTGAACTCACGCTCATCGCGCACCGTGGCTTCGCGGGAGAGAACCCAGAAAACACCGTCACCGCTGCTCAAGCGGCGGCAAGCGAGAGCAGATCGACGGACGACGAGGGAACGACGACCCGCCAAGCCGATGTTATCGAGATCGACGTCGTTCCGACAGCCGACGACGACGTGGTCGTGTTTCACGACAACAACTTAGCAGGACGCAACGGCGGTGAGCGCGGACTCACGGACGAGACGGGCGTCGTCTGGGAAACCGAGACGATGACCGTCACTGGTGCGGAGGTACTCCGGAGCGGCGACACGGTACCGCGCCTGTCAACGCTCCTCGAAGCCGTCCCTCCCGAGGTCGGAGTCAACGTAGAATTGAAAAACCCCGGCCGGTACGACCTGCGGTTCGACGAGAAACTCTCTCCGGACGCGCTTGCTGACCGCAGAGTTGCTTGGCAGCCATTCGTAGACCGAGTTGTCGACATACTCGACGCTCACGACAACGAGTTTCTTTGTTCGTCATTCTGTGAGGGTGCGCTGGCCGCGACGCGCGACACGTCATCGTATCCGGTCGCTCCTATCGTCTACGAGTCGGTTGGCGACGGACTCGCTATCGCTCGGGCACACGACGCCGCAGCGGTCCACGCTCCGATGAAGGTAATATTCGGAACTCCGTTCCACGATCCGGCGGTCACCGCCGGCGTGGACCTCGTCGCCGAGGCGCACGCGGACGGACGTGAGGTGAACGTGTGGACAGTCGATACGTGGTATCAGGCCAGTCGGCTTGCCGCCGCCGGCGTCGACGGCATCGCCGCCGACTACTCCGGTCTGCTCCCCGCTTCCAGTGAGACGTCTGCCGGAGACACGTAGACCTGAGCACGACGCGAGCGGCCGGTCGACGGAGACCAGGTGTGAGCGCGCCGACGCGGCCCCACTTCTGTTAGCGGCGTCCTTCGATCGACTCTTGTTCGTCCGCCGTCGATTCTGGTCGATTAACTCTCGGTAGTTCCCATCGTTCCTGATTGCTGACCCAATTTCTGGAGAGAAATGAACGAGATCAGAGCGACCGATTCATCGAGTCGAACAAAGACGGCGATCTCACACCAGTGAGAGCGCCGTCAGTTCA
>NZ_SGTV01000005.1:0-158005 GCF_005435035.1 Halorubrum sp. SD690R
GCGCCTCACACCTCCCCAGCCTCGTCGCTCGCTTCGCTCGCGACTCCCTCGCGCGTGCTCCTCGCGGCCGCCGGAGGCGGCCACTCGGAGGCACGCGCCACGGCATCGTGTTGGGTTGTTGAGGGCCCGGCCGCGTCTCGGAGCCGAGGGTTCAACTTCGGGGCCGGCGAACCCCGTCGCATGTACGCGGTCGTCGGCTGTAACGAGTGCGCCAACATGTGGCTGGTCACGGACCCGGAGACGAGCGAGACGGCGAAGTGCTCGCGGTGCGGCAAGACCCACCGGACCGCCAAGCTCAAGCGCTTCTTCGAGTCCGAGGAGCGCGCGGCGGCCCGCCAGGCGCGGTCCGCGCTGCTCGCCAAGAAGCGCGGCGACAGCGCGGCGTTCGCCGAGGTGGACCACGTCGCCGACCTCGAGGCCGCCGTCGAGGACGCCGGCATCGGCGACCGCGAGTACCTCGAGTCGTCGGGCATCGACGCCGACGCCGTCGACGAGGCCGCCTCGCGCGCCGAGGGCGGCGGGGGCGGCTCCCGGAGCCGCACCGAGGTCGTCCGGGACGCGGTCGACGCCCTCGACGACCCGACAGAGGCGGCCGTCGTGGATCGCGCCGCGGCCGACGGCGTCCCCGCCGACGCGGCCCGCGAGATCCTGACCCGCCTCGCGCACCGCGGCGAACTCACCGAGTCGAACGGGCGGTATCGCCTCCTCTGAGCTCGGTTCCAAGCGCAGACGCCGACTGGACAAAGCACTTATATGACGCTCGTGAGGGGTCGCGTATGGACACCCGCACGGCCCTCCTGGCGGCGGCCGCCGCCCTCCTCGTCGCAAGCGCGGTCGGCGCCGTCGCCGTCCCCGGCGCGATCACCGACCCGCGGGAGACGAACGAGCCGCCCGGCCGGATCGACGTCGCCGGCGCGACCGTCGCGCCCGGCGAGGTGCGCGGCGAGACCGCCGAGCTCCGGCTCGGCACCGACCTCCGCCACCGCGGCTCGACGGTCGAGAACGTCACGGTCCGCCACCGCGCGATTGGCAGCGAGTCCGGCCTCCTCGTCGACGAGACCACGGTCGACGTGGGCGACGTCGACTTCGAGGGGGAGCAAACGGTCAACGGCACGGTCGACGTCGAGCGCGAGGGGGGCTACCGCATCGAGACGGTCGTCTTCGCGGACGGCCAGCGCCGCGAGGAACAGACCACTCGCGTCGGCGGCGTCGCAGCGCTCACGCCCGACTACGCGGACACGAGGGTCGGCTTCACCGACGGGACGGTCTGGCCGACGGTCGCCGTGAGCGTCACCGAGGCCGACAACGAGACGGCGACGCTGTCGGCGTCGATTTCCGTGACGAACCGCGGCGACGAGCCGAGCGACGACGTCGACCTCCGGCTCTACCTCCGGCAGGCGGAGTCGAACGTGATCGCCGGGGAGGCGACGGAGACCGTCGGCACCGTCCGCCCCGGTCGCACCGACACCGTGACGGCGACCGTCGAGGTGCCGAACGGCTACAACTACTACGTCGACGCCGCGCTGTTCGACGACGACGTGCTCGTCGACGAGACGCAGGGCGTCGCGAACCTGAACCCGCAGGAGACCCTCTCCGCGAACGAGACGGTCCGCGACGTGCAGTTCACCGTCGAGGACTTCGAGCGCGGCGAGGGGGGCGTCGGCGGCGACAGTGCCGGTGACGACGGAGCGACGCGAGACGGCGGCGCCAGCGGCGACGCGACGCCCGGTTTCGGCCCGCTCGTCGCGCTCGTCGCGCTCGTCGTCACGGCGCTGCTCGCACGGAGGCGACGATGACTGACGAACCGTCGCGTGCTGATGCGACCGACGAACCGCCACGTGACGGCCCGAGCGACGACCGCGCGACTGCCGACGGCGACCGCACCCGCGACCCACCACAGCCAATGACAGACGACACCGACGCGACCGACCGCACGGAAACGGGTCCCGACCGGACGGACCCGGAAGAGACCGACACGGACTACTGGACGGAGCCGGCCGGCTCCAGCGGCTTCGGCCGCCTCTCGACCGACGACCTCCGCGGGCTGCTCGACCGCGTCGGGCTGGCAGTGCTGTCGCTGCTCGCGGTCGTGGCTGGCTGGGGGTTCTACAGCCAGTCCGGCAACGCGATCCGCACGTGGTTCGATCCGGCCTACCAGTCCGTGGCGCTCGCGGTGTTCAACCTCGCGGTCCTGCTCGTCGCGCTCGCGGGCGTGGCCCACCAGCTCCGTCGGATCCGCTCGGCGGAGTCCGGCGGGTCCGAGTAGACCGGCGCCGGAGACAGCCGGCGACGACGAGCCGGCCCGCTACTCATCGGGGATCTGCTCGGTGTCCGTCGGGATTTGTTCCACCTGCCCCGCGAGCGTCGCAGCGTCGCCGGCGACGGTGGAGGGCTCGACGCCGGCCTCGCCCGCGACCAGCCTGACGTGTGCGGCGAGCAGCGCGAGCGCGCGGAGTCCCGCCCCCTCCGGGTCGTCGTCGGTGCGCTGGGCGAACGTGGTGTCGACCTCGCCGTCGCGGACGACGCCGACGTGGACCGCGTCGATGTCGTCGCCGTCGAGCAGGTCGCGGGCGCGGGCCAGTTCTGCCTCGAAGTCGTCGCTCGCGGGGGCGTCCGCACCGCCGGCGGCCGCGGATCGGTCGTCGTCGCCGGCGGCCTTGGAGACGGACTCGTCGGAAGCGGGGTCGTCGCTCATGTCATTCCCTCGGACGAGCGAGGTGAAAAGCGCGGCGACGACTTACACGAGACGTCCGAGGGACGAGCGGAGAAGAGGGCGGAGCCGCGACAGGGCGGGGTTACTCCTCGGGCTGGGATTACTCGTCGGGACGGGGACGCGCGATGAACAGCGCCTCCTCGATGGTGAACGGGTCGTACGTCGACTGGTGGCAGACGCAGTACGAGCCGTCGGCGGCGTCGTAGCGGGCCGACTCCTCTAGCTCCTTGTAGCCCGGAATACAGCAGAAGTGGGTACAGACGTTGAGGTACGCCATGAACCCCTGATCGGTCGAGGCCTGGAGCCACTCGTCGTTCTGGGCCGCCTCCTCGATCTCCGGCGAGCGGATCACGATCGCGTTGAGGTTCGTGTCGGAGTCCTCGGAGCGCCACGTGGTCATCGCCGGCTTGCCGACGCCGTCGCTGCCGATTCCGTTCCCCCACTCCTCGTAGTCGTCGAAGTCGTCGATGTGGATCCGGTCGCCGCCCGAGTAGGTGTTCGACTGCCAGTCGTACGGCGGGCCGCTCGCGGCGCGGAACAGGTTGTCGGACTCGAAGTTCGGCTGGACGTTCTCCTGCGACTCGACGCCGCAGTACTGGAACCACGCGCCGGAGTAGGTCGTCCCGCCGAGATCCTCCTGTGCGACCTCGATCTCCTGTCCCTCCTGGGTGATGGTCGTCGTCTCGGGCCAGATGCCCTCAATGTACCCGTCATCGTTGACCTGAACGGGGATCTGCGGGAGCCCGCGGGGCGCCGGACCGCCGGTCTGCGCGATGGTCTTCGCGACCGTCGACCCGCCGCCGACGCCGCCGGCGGTCGTCAGGGTGTTCACGGTCGCCGACCCCATCGCGCCGACCCCAGCGAGGGCCGCGCCGCCGACGACGCCCTTCACGAAGCGTCGCCGCCCGGACTCAGACGGATACTTATCGGACGCACTCATGCTCGCTACTGAGGTTGGATCGGTAAAAAGGGTGACGAACCCTCCACAGCGGCGAGAATCGGAGCCATTCCGGGTCGACGGCGACGCTTCGGAACCGGGCCGCGCCCGGGACCGACAAGTCGCCGCCGCCATCGCCTCCGGCCGGGGTCGGCAAGGAACGTTCGTGATCGAATTTACTCGGAACCGGGGCAAGCATTCGTCTAGCCCACGGATTTAACCGATCCCGACCGAACTGTCTGTGGTATGAAGTTGTATAATCGGGACGTGCGGACGGACGTTCGAGAACTCGGGGCGCTGGTGGGAGACGTCCTGGCCGCACAGGCGTCGACGGACGCGTACGAGACGGTCGAGACGCTGCGGAACGCGGCGATCGATTACCGGCGGGGAGACGCCGCGGACCGGGCCGCCCTCCACGAGGCGGTCGCCGACCTCTCGACGACACGCGAGGAGGTCGTCGCCCGCGCGTTCACGACGTACTTCGAGCTCATCAACCTCGCCGAGGAGCGCGAGCGCGTCCGCGCGGTCCGGAACGCCGACGACGGGACCGCCCTCCACGACTCCTTCGACGCGACGATAGCCGAGTTCGCCGAGGCCGGCGTCGACGCAGACGAACTGGAGGAGCTGCTCGCCGACGTGCTCATCGAGCCGACGTTCACCGCTCACCCCACGGAGGCCCGGCGGTCGACCGTGAAGTCCAAGCTCCGCTCGATCGCGAACCACCTCGGCGAGCTCGACGAGCGCAACCTCACCGACCGCGAGCGGCGCGCCGTCTGGCGCGACGTCACCGCCGAGGTAACCAGCCTGTGGGGCACCCGACAGGTTCGCCAGCGGGCCCCCGAGCCGGAAGACGAGGCGCGCAACGTCCAGTGGTACCTCGAGAACACGCTGTTCGACGTCGTCGGTGACGCCTACGAGGAGTTCGAGGAGACCATCTCGAAGGAGTACGACGACGTCGACTGCCCCAAGCTCTTCGAGTTCCGCTCGTGGGCGGGCTCCGACCGCGACGGCAACCCGTTCGTCACGCCCGAGGTGACCGACGAGACGCTCGAACGCCAGCGCGAGGTCGCCGTCGAGAAGTACCGAGACCGCTGTAAGCGGCTCTCCGCGGTGCTGAGCCAAGACGGCGACCGGTACGCCGACGGCGACGCGCTCGCGGAGTCGCTCGCGGCCGACGCCGAGCGGTTCCCGACCGTCGTCGAGGAGGCGCGCGAGCGGTACCCCGACGAGCCGTACCGGCAGAAGCTCCGGCTGATGCGCGAGCGCCTCGACCGCGTCAACGACGTCCGGCCGGGCGAGTACCCCGACGGCGACGCGTTCCTTGACGACCTCGACGTGATCGCCGAGTCGCTCCGCGAGGACGGACAGGAGTCGGTGCTGGAGTCGTTCGTCGAGCCGTTCCGCCGGCAGGTCGACACGTTCGGGCTCACGCTGGCGTCGCTCGACCTGCGCGACCACCGCGAGAACCACACCGAGGCCGTCGCCGAGGCGGTCGCGGCCGAGGGCGTCGACTACGCCGAGATGGACGAAGACGAGCGCGTCGACTTCCTCACCGAGGCGATCCTCCAAGAGGACCCGGTCGTCGACGTCGACGAACCCGGCGACGTCTCCGAGACGACGGAGCGCGTCCTCCGCCGGTTCGCGTCGTTCGCGGGCTGGCAGGACGAGTACGGCCAGCAGGCGATAGACACCTACTGTATCTCGATGACGGAAGAACCCAGCCACGTGCTGGAGGTGCTCTTCCTGGCCGACCAGGTCGGCGTCGTCTCCTTACCCGACCACTGCGCGGTCGACGTCGTCCCGCTGCTCGAGACCGAATCGGCGCTCAACGGGGCCGAACGCATCCTCGGTACCCTCTTCGAGAACGAGGCGTACGCGGCCGCGCTGAAGGCACGCGACGAGGTCCAAGAGGTCATGCTCGGCTACTCCGACTCCAACAAGGAGAACGGGTTCCTCGCCGCGAACTGGGACCTCTACGAGAACCAGCGCCGGATCGCCCGGTTCTGCCGCGAGGAGGAGGTCACCCTCCGGCTGTTCCACGGCCGCGGCGGCTCCATCTCGCGCGGCGGCGGCCCGATGAACGAGGCGCTGACCGCGCTCCCGAACGAGACCGTCACCGGACAGGTGAAGTTCACCGAGCAGGGGGAGGCGATCGCCGAGAAGTACGCCAACCCGCGGATCGCCGAGCGCGAGCTCGAACAGATGCTGGACGCACAGATCCGCGCCCGGAAAGAGGCGAACGAGGAGCCGGTCGAGAACGTCCCGGACCGCTGGGTGGAGGCGATGGAGGTCATGGCGCCCGCCGCCCGGGAGACGTACCGGGAACTGCTGAACAGCGACGGATTCGTCTCCTACTTCGAGCAGGCGACGCCGATCAGCGTCGTCGAGGACCTCAACCTCGGCTCCCGGCCCGCCTCCCGCTCCGGCGAGCGCAGCGTCGAGGACCTCCGCGCGATCCCGTGGGTGTTCTCGTGGACCCAGACGCGGCTCATCCTCCCCGGCTGGTACGCGATCGCCTCGGGGATCGACGCCTACCTCGACGAGGTCGGCGAGGAGGAGGGGCTGGAGACGCTCCGCGAGATGTTCGACGAGTGGCCGTTCTTCCGGACCACGCTCGACAACGCCTCGCTGGCGCTCGCGCGCACTGAGCCGGAAATCGCCGCCGAGTACGCCGACCTCGCCGACGACGAGCTCCGCGAGCGCTTCTTCCCCGAACTCGTCGACGAGTACGAGCGCGGCCGCGAGCTAGTGTTGTCGATCAGCGGCCGCGACCAGCTGCTCCGCCGCGAGTGGCTCGAAGAGAGCCTCAACCGCCGGAACCCCTACGTCGACCCCCTGAACCTCCTCCAGGCGAACCTGCTCGGACGCACCCACCGCACCGACGAGGAGGAGCGCACCCTGCGGCTCACCGTCAACGGCATCGCCGCCGGGATGAAGAACACCGGATAACTCGGGGTCGGTCGCTACCAGACGACCTCGTCGCCGACCGCTACCGTTCCCGACTCCACGATGCGGGCGTCGAGCCCGCCGCGACCGTCGAGCGCGGTCACCGCGTCGGACTCCTCCGCGAGATCGGCCATGTAGCCGCAGGGCTCGCAGCGACCCGTCCCCTCGACGGTCGCTTCGCCGACCCGGAACCGCTCGCCGACGAGTTCCCTGAGGTCGACACCACGCGTCGTGACGTTGCGCCGGTGCGCGCCCGCCTCTAGGTCGACGCCGTGTTCGGCGGCCGCGGCCGCAAGCGTCTCGGCCTCAATCAGCGTGATGTCGCTCGGCTCCAACTCCGACTGCTCGTTGTAGATCCCGTCGCCGTCGAAGTAGCGGTCGCCGCGGAGCCCGCGGTCCGCGACCGCCTCGACCGCCTCCCGGGGCTCCGGGTCGCCGCCCGTCCCAGAGGCGACGTGAATTCGTTCGACCGTGCCGACGCGTGACTCCGTCATGCGCGACTCACGGCGGCACTCCGAGACGCGGGATCAAGAAGGTAGCGGGGGAGCGACCGAAGGAGAGCGTCCGAGGAGAAGAAGGCCGACGCGTATGTGTCGAGTTACCCGATCTCAGATTTTGTATAGCGGTATTCGATTTACAACGTGCGCAACGGGCGAACTCGCGAGACGAAGCAACCGCTTGCGAGGCGCGTGCGATGTGACCGAGAAAGCAGTCGCTACGGCGGTAAAGCGGCCAGAAACAGAGATATCGGTTTACGCGTAGCGTTCGAGTTCCGGACGGTCGAGGTCCTCGAAGACCTCGGTCGCGACCTCGGAGAGGAACGCCTCGCCCTCGTCGGAGAGGCGGCGACCCTCGCCGGAGGCGGTCGTGACGAGCCCGTCCTCTTCGAGCGCCTGGAGCGACGAACGGATGAGCTTACGCGAGCCCCCCTCGTGCTCGCCGGGGCGGACGATGTAGCGATTGGAGCCGCGCTTCTTCGAGCCGTACTCGGTCGCGAGCCGCTCGATGCCGATCGGCTCGTTCTGCGCGACCTTTCGCAGGAGGCTCGCGGAGCGGACGTACCAGAAGTCGTCCTGCTCCGGCGGGAGCTCCTTGCCCGCGCCGCTTTTGGCGAACTCGACCCAGTCGGGCTCTTCGATCCGGTCCTCGAGGCGGGCGGCGACGGCCTCGATGAGGTCGTCGGCCGGCACGTCGTAGATGGTCACCATTGAGTGTCAATTCACGCCAGCGTCGTTTAAAAGCATCGTATCGCGAACGACCCGTGTGAGCCGTTTTCACGGGATTGCGGGCCGCTGCGGATGACTCACGGTTCGGTGAGCCTGCCGGTCAGCGGCGGTCGCGGCGCTACTCGGCGTACTCGTACTGGCGCTCGTTCATCCGCCCCCAGCCGGTGAAGACGAACTCCCCATCGGGCTGCGTGAACTCCTCGACCTCGCGCCCGAGGTCGGCGTCGTACTCGTGGACGTCGTGGACGTCCTCGTACTCCTCCCACGTCAGGTCGTAGCGGGCGTCGAGCTGGTCGTCGATGTCGAGCCGCTCGATCTCGGCGCGCCACCCCTCTCGGATCGTCTCGGCGTGGATCTCGGCCTGCGCGCCCGAGCCGTAGGAAGCGACGAGCAGTGTGTCGCCGACGAACTCGCGGTCGCGGGTCAGGGCGTCTCGGAGGGCGCTCACGCGGGCGATGTGGACCGAACTGGTGTACCAGTTGCCGACCTCGCGAGAGAGGCCGAGCGTCGGCTCGACTGCCGTGTCGTACCACGTCTGGTACTGCTCGGTGGTCTTTAGCTCGTCCATGTACCCGCGGATCGCCTCCTCGTAGGCCTCCCGGTCGTCGTACTCGCCCTCGCGGGGCTGGCGGCCGATCTCGTCGGCCAGCGCGTCCTCGTGGGCTGTATCGCGGATGACGTGACGGTAGGCGAGGAGCGCCGCCTTCCGGACCATGCCGGGGAACGGCGTGTGGAACGGCGCGTACGCGAAGTCTTCCAGCTCGATGTCGTCCGTGACGGACTCGTAGTCTTCGAGGGCCTCGCGCATCCGGGAGAGGTACACCTGGACCGACCGCTTCCCGTCGACGCTGGGGAACTGCTGGTTCGGCTTGAGGAAGTCAGTCTCGTCCTTCGAGCCGTACCCCTGGTCCGTCGAGAGTTCGACGACCGAGGGGTCCTCGTCGATCAGCATCGCGACGGCGCCGGCGCCCTGCGTCGCCTCGCCGGGGTCACCGCGAGCGTACAGCGCCGTGTCCGTGGTGATGACGAGCGCGGGGCGGTCGCGGTTCCGGCCGGCGCGGATCCAGTTGTACGCGTCGTCAATGGCCTGCGTTCCGGCGAGGCAGGCGAACTTGCGCTCGCCCTTGTTGGCGTGGGTGAAGTCGCCGTCGTACACCTGTTCGAGGCAGCCGGCGATATACGTCGACACGGGCTTCGAGTGGTCGAACGCCGACTCGGTGGCGACGTCGATCCGGCCGACGTCCTCGGGTTCGAGCCCCTTCCGGTCCATCAGCCCCTTCGCGGCGTTCGCGCCCATCGTGACGATGTCCTCGTACACGTCGGGGAACGAGGAGTTAGTGAGCCCGAGCCCCTTCGTGTACTTCTCGGGGTCGTCGCCCTTCTCCGGCGCGAACGTCCCCGGCAGGTCGAGTTTGAGCTTCCCGGTCCAGATCTCGATGCCGTCGATCCCGACTGCGGTCATACACGGTCGTTCATGCGGCCGGCATATGGCTTTGTCGATGAGAAGTACGTTGATTGTGGAATAAATATCTAAACAAAGTAATCAACCAGCAGACAGGTCAGCGATTATGCGGATGAAACCGTACAGGTGAAGCCACTTTTATTAAGGAATTCGTTATTTTTAATATCGGCAGTACACTCCTCAGTGCCCCCTGGACCCTCCACCGTGGCAGAGACGTCTTTCTTACCATTCCCAATATCGAGAGACGCTGATCCAGACCGTACAGTACTAGTTGTAGATTCAGCACCCGCAACAAATGTAATCTGATCAAACGGTCCCTCTATTGACCAGGTGAACTCAAAATTCCGGTTGGACTTTGGTTTTGATGAATTCGCAGTCAGAGTATTAAATGTTGGTTTGGTATCGACATTATTATCACTGCTGCTTTCGCTACCTCTGACCGGACCAACGTTATTTTTCGCCGTCTCCCCAGTCGGCTCCGACTGAATGCCGACCGAATTTACGGTAACGTTGTCCGGGCTATCGGCCTGAAGCAACAGCGCCGACACCTCGCTTGACGAAGGGTAAGCGGAGTCGTTCATGCCCTGATACGTGATAGAGCCGTTCTCGATCGACTCATTCCAGTAGCTATCTCCACTTCCCAATCGTGTCGGGATTCGGATATCAAGCGTCCCGTTCAATTCCGACAGGTTGGTGGCGTTGGTCGTCGGGTATATTTCCACGGCGACCCTCCGAGTACCGGACGCGCTGAAATCGTTCTGGACGGCTGTCAGCCTGAGCGTGTCGTTGTCAACCAAGATGTTCTGGTCTTCGATGATCACCGCAGGACGGTTCGAGTTCGTCTCATCGAGGTAGAGAACGGAATTATCGTACCACGTCGATCCCGATTCTATCTCGTTGTACCGCGGCCGGTATTCGATGAATCGCGTGGAGACGTTCACCGTGGTGTCGGAATCATCGGTGATCGTGATGGGGTACGCGTCGCTTGTCCGTAGCGTTCCCGCCGGATCAGGTGGGTTAGTCGTGAACGTCCTAGTCCGGTAGCTCGTCCCAAGTTTCACGTCAACGAACTGCGGACGCTCGGAACTCCCGGCCGATGAGATCCCGTTCCTGAGCTCAACGAGGTCGTTTTGTACCTCCTCAAAGTGCTCGAATTCCGTTTGTCCGTTCTCCTGTGGCACCACCTGGACCTGATACAGCGAGAGCGCAACGATCAGGAACCCGAACAGGATCACCGTCCCGACCACGACCGACTGGCCCCGACGGTCGCGACTGAATCGCATTGTGCGGTGTCGACGCCGAGCGGGTATAAAAGCCTCCGTCGACCTCTCAGTCGCGATACTCGGGCGAGTTCGATCGGGGCCGGAACCGAGCGAGATCAGTCGCCGCCCGCTCGCCGCTCCGTCAGCCACGCCGACGCGGCGGCCACGACGCCCGCGAACCCGCCGAGCAGCACCGCCTGCGTCCAGTTGAAGCCGAGCAGGGTCCCGGCGACGAGTGTGACGAGGACGAACGCGACCGTGAGCGCGGCGATGGTCGATCCGAGGTCGGCCGAGGCGTCCGCGTCGGACATACCGGAGCCTGACGGCGTCGGGCGATAAAACGGCCGATTCGCCGCGTCGATCGGGACGGTCGAAGCGCGCTGGGCCGCCGTTCGACGGCGTCTGTAAAGCACATAGCGCGATATTAAATCCGGATCGGCACGCTTCCCGTCCGCCGACCGGTCGGTTTTTGCGCGCGGCGCCTGTCCCCGCTCGTATGGCGAAACAGCCGCACCTGCTTGTCGAGGAGGGCGACGTCCACGAGATCGCGGTCATCCCCGGGGACCCCGGCCGCGTCGACCGGATCGCCGACCTCTGTGACGACAGCGAGGTCGTCGCGCAGAACCGCGAATACAAGATCGTCAACGCGACCTACGACGGGGTCGACCTCACAATCTGCTCGACCGGGATCGGCTGCCCGTCGGCCGCCATCGCCGTAGAGGAGCTCTCGCGGGTCGGCGTGGAGACGTTCGTCCGGTGTGGCACCTGCGGCGCGCTCCAGCCGGAGATGGAGGTCGGCGACATGGTCGTCGCGACGGGCGCGGCCAAGGAGGAGGGGACGAGCAAGCGGTACGAGTCGGCGAACTACCCGGCGGTCCCGGACTACGACGTACTCACCGGCTTGGTCGATGCGGCCGAGGACAACGACGAGGAGATCCACGTCGGCCCCATCGTCTCGGACGACACGTTCTACAACGAGGACGACGAGTACGTCGAGGACTGGAACGACGCGAACCTGCTCGCAATCGAGATGGAGGCGGCGACTGTCTTCTCGCTCGCGCGGCGCAAGGGGCTCGCGGCGGGCGCCATCTGTACGGTGGACGGCAACCTCGTCGCGGGCACGCAGAAGGGGGCAGACTCCGACGACGAACTACCGGAGAAGGCGAAGGACAACGTCGAGCGCGCGATCCGGATCACGCTGAACGCGATCACCTCGCTGTAAGCGAAGCGAGCGGCCCCGCGGCCGGACTCACTCCTCCGCGCGGAACTCCACGAGCGTCAGGTCGCGGTCGAGCGCGCACGTCTCGTGCGGGGGGTCGCCGAGCACCTGATCGATGACGCGCTCCTCGTCGAAGTCGGCGCCGTCGGGGACGCAGTAGCCGTGGCTCGGGCACTCGGTGTGCGGGCAGGGACCGGCGAGCGACGCCTTGCTCCCGGCGTACGCGCGCTTCGACGGGACGTTCGCCGGGACCGACGCGGGCTCGACCTCGACCGCGCGGACGCCCGCGTCGTGGACGGCGCAGTCGAGCGTCTGGGCGTTCTCGCGGATGTCTGTCACCCGGTACCGCTTCCCCTCGGTGAGGTTGAGACACTGGCCGCGGTAGGGACACCCTTCGCAGCCGGCCGATTCCCCTTCGTAGACGAACTCGCGGCCCACGTCCGCGAGCCGAGTCCCGATGAGCGTGACCGTGGTCATGCCAGGAGCGACGCGCCGCGCGGCCGTAAGCCTCCCGCCTTTGCCGGCGTCGCCGGAGCGTCGTGAACGAGCAACTCGCCTCGGCGACGCGCGGAGGGGAAGACACATGACCGCGCCTCGGCAACCACGAGCGGAGATGATCGCGGGAGTCGCGCGCGAACTGCGCGCCGAGGCCGAGCGGACGAACGAGCGGCGCGTCCTCGTGCTGGCGGGCGACCGCGACCGGGGAACCGACGCCGCCTACGACGCGATAGTGTCCCTCGGCGTCGACGACGAGGCGGTCTCGCTCGTCTCGACCCGGGAGGGATTCCGGTTCGAGGAACACCGCCCGCGGAGCGCCGACGAGCTGCTCGGACGCACCCGCGAGGCGGTCGTCCTCGACTGCCACGAGCGGTTCGTCCCCAACGCGCTCGGCCGCGCGGTCGGCGCGGTCGACGGCGGGGGGCTCCTGATCCTGCTGACGCCCCCGCTCGACGACTGGCCGGCGGTCCGGGACCGCTTCGACGACTCGCTCGCGGTCCCCCCGTACGGCGTCGGGGACGTGACGGGACGGTTCCGCGAGCGCCTCGCGTCGACGCTCCGGACGCATCCCGGCGTTGCGGTGGTCGCGCTCGGCGACCGGCCGGAGCGCGACGCCCTCGAACGGGACGGGCTCACCGGCGAGCAGGCCGCCGAGCGCGACGGCCCGAGCGCTCGTCGCGCTCCGAGCGCGCCGCCGGGCGCGACGTTCCCCGCGGCCGCGTACGACGCCTGCCGCACCGCCGACCAGTCGCGGGCGCTGCGGGCGTTCGAAGCGCTCGCCGAGCCCGGCGCCGCCGTCGTGGTCGAGTCCGACCGGGGGCGCGGGAAGTCGAGCGCGGCCGGGCTGGCGGCCGGCGCGCTCGCGCTCGGCGGCGCCGACGTGCTCGTCACCGCGCCCGCGTTCCGGAACGCCGCCGAGGTGTTCGCGCGGGCCCGAGAGCTGATCGGAACCGAGACAGACGGAGGGTGCGGCGAAGCCGACCGCAACGACCGCGGGGGCGACGCGGACGAGCGCGACCTCCGAACGCCGGCCGGCGGTCGCGTCCGGTTCATGTCGCCCGCGGCGGCCGCGGCGGACGCCGACGGGGCGGACGCGGTGATCGTCGACGAGGCGGCGGCGCTCCCGGTGCGCCTGCTGGAGGGGTTCCTCGACGTGCCCGCGGTCGCGTTCTGTACGACGGTCCACGGCTACGAGGGGGCGGGCCGCGGGTTCGCGGTCCGGTTCCGGGAGCGGCTGGTCGGCTCGCGGTTCGCGGTCCGGGACGTGCGGCTCGACGAGCCGATCCGGTACGCGCGGAACGACCCGGTGGAGGCGTGGGCGTCGCGGGCGCTCCTGTTGGACGCTCGCCCGGCGGTCGACGACGCGGTCGCGGACGCGTCGGCCGACGACACGACGTATCGGGCGCTCGACCCGGAGGAACTGCGCGCGGACGAGACGCTGCTCGGCGAGGCGTTCGGGCTGCTCGTCACCGCACACTACCGGACGGAGCCGAACGACCTCGCGCGGCTGCTCGACGCGCCGAACCTCGTCGCGCGCGCGCTCGTCGCGGACGACCGGGTCGTCGCGGTCGCGCTCCTCGCGCGGGAGGGCGGCCTCGACGCCGAGACGCGGCGGCGGATGTACGAGGGCGAGCGCGTCCGCGGCAACATGGTGCCGGACGTACTCACGAGCCAACTCCGCGACGAGGACGCCGCTACTCCGCGCGGCCTGCGAACGGTCCGGATCGCGACCCACCACGCGCTCCGGGACGCCGGCTTCGGCTCGCGGCTGCTCGACGAGGTCCACGCGGAGTTCGGGGGGGGAGTGGCGGGCGACGGCGAAGCGACTCACGACGACGGAGAGCCGGTCGACTACTTCTCGGTCGGCTACGGCGCGACGCCGCGCCTGCTCCGCTTCTGGAAGCGCGCGGGATACCGGATCGGCCACCTCTCGACGAGCCGCAACGACGCCTCGGGGGAGCACTCCGCGATCATGCTGCGCCCGGAGACCGCGGCCGGGCGCGACCTGCTCGCCCGCCACGCGGTCGCCTTCCGGGACCGCGAGCGCGACGGGCTCTCCGACGCGCACCGCGACGTCGACCCGGACGTGATCCGCGGCGCGCTGGGTGCGTGTTCCGCCTCCGTCCCGGTCGATCTCACCGAGACCGAGTGGCGCTCCGTCGTCGGGGCGTCGGTCGGGCCGGGGATGTACGACAGCGCGCCCGGCGCGTTCCGCGACCTCGCGCTCGCGGCGCTGGTCGAGGGGGCCGACCTCGACGACCGGGCGGAGCGCCTGCTCGTTCGGAAGGTCCTCCAAGGCCGGCCGTGGGAGGAAGTCGCCGACGACCTCGGCTTCGCCTCGACGAGCGCGTGTATGCGGGCGCTCGGCGACGCCTACACCCCCCTCGTGGAGCGGTACGGGACCGACTTCGCGCTCGCGGAGCGGGAGCGGTTCACCGGCGAATGAGCGGATCGGCTACGGCCGCTTGCTAACAGGTCTGCGGTGGCGCGTGCCTCCGAACGCCCGTAGGGCGTGAGGAGCACGCGCGAGGGACACGGTTCGCGCTCGGAGAGCGCGAACCGCGGGGCTGGGGAGGCGTGAGGTACCGTGCTGTGCGGTCGAGGCGGCACTCAAAGGGGCAGTCGCGAGGCGGACGCAGGCGACGCAAGCACCGCAGGAGCGAACGAAGTGAGCGACGAGGAGCGCAGCGAGCGTGTATCCGCCTCGCGACTGGGGCTTTGGAGAGGTTCGTCGGCGATCCGCTGTTGACCATTTATGAAAGAACAACTCGGCACACAGAGACCGCCACCACAACGAGAACGACTACTTATAATCGGTTCTCGCGTCCGGGGTCGACATCGATCGCGTCGACCGGACAGACGTCAACGCAGAGCATACAGTCGATACACTGGTCCTCGTCCGCTGGGTTCGCCTTCCGCTCGGACTCGGGGTGGCCGGGTGTGTCCGTCCACTCGAACACGTCGACCGGGCAGTCCTCCAGACACGCGCCGTCCGCGAGACAGATGTCGAAGTCGACCGCGACGTGGGTGCCGCGGATCCCCTGTTTCTCCGGCGGCTCGACGGGCCCCCACACGGCGACGCCGTCCTCCTCGCCGACCCGCTCGCGGTTCGCTTCGAAGTTCGAGTCGATGGCCATCGTTGCCCTCGCTTCGCCGGTCGCGGGTTTAAATTCCCCGACGAACGGATTCGGTCGACCGAGCGCAGCGCCGCCGGGCGGCCGGACATCGCCGACCTCGGCCTACGGGTGCGCGTAGTACGCTAGCAGGTCCTCGGTTCCGTTCGGGCCGTCCTCCTCGTCGGTCGCCTCGGGGTCGAACCCGTCGATCCGGGCGAAGCCGACGCGCACGAACTGGACGACCGTGTCGGGGTCGACGTCGGCGAGCGCGGGTTCGGCGATCCCGCGCACGTCGCCGTCGACGGTCCGGAGGAGCGTGTCGAGGCCCTCCTCAGCGGGCGCCCAGTGGACCACGTCCACGTCCCCCTCGCGGACGACCTCGATGCCGTCGTCGACGAAGGCGAGCTCGTCGCCCTCGTACCGGACGCAGCCGTACCCCTTGAGCCAGACGCGCTCGCCCTCGCTCGGGAGGTCGGGGGACTCGACGAGGACCCGGCCGGCGGGCACCTCGCGGTCGCCACGGTCCTCGTGGTCGGGGTGGAGCGGCGGATGGCCGGCCGCGGGCGCGGGCGCGTCGCCGTTGACGACCGGGAGCGCCACGGCGGGCGCGTCGTCGCGGTCGCGGACGAAGAAGTAGCGGTCCGCCTCGTCGTCGACGAGGTCGCGGTTATGCGCGTAGACGGACGACATCGCGAGGTCGACGTCGGAGGTCGACATCCCCAGCTCCGTCATCGAGTCGACCAAGGCCTGCCCCCGGAGCCCGCGACGGCGCATCGACCGAATGGTCGGGGCGCGCGGGTCGTCCCAGCCCGTCAGCTCGCCGTCCGCGATGAGCCCCTTGATCGTCGAGGTGGAGAGCGTCACGTCGTACTCGTCGACCTGGACGTGGCCCCAGTGGAGCACCTCGGGGTACTCCCAGTCGAAGTAGTCGTAGACGAACCGCTGGCGCTTCGCGGAGTCCTGGAGGTCGATGCCGCGGATGATGTGGGTGACGCCAGTGAGGTGGTCGTCGACGCCGGACTGGAAGTCGAGCATGGGCCAGCAGCGGTAGTCGGCGGCCGCCTCGCGCGGGTGGGGCGTGTCGATCATCCGGAAGGCGACCCAGTCGCGCAGCGCGGGGTTCTTGTGCTCGATGTCGGTCTTCACGCGGAGGACCATCTCTCCCGAGCCGTACTCGCCGTCGACCATGGCCGCGAACTCCTCGCGGACCGTCTCGGCGTCCTTCTCGCGGTGCGGGCACGCCTCGCCCGCGTTCTTCAGCTCGGAGAAGTCGTCGCCGGAGCACGAGCAGGTGTACGCGCCGCCGGCGTCGATCAGGTCGCGGGCGTGCTCGTAGTACGTCTCCAGCCGGTCGGAGGCGTAGAGCACGCGGTCGGGCTCGAAGCCGAGGTACTTGATGTCGTCCAGGATGGCGTCGTACGCGTCTAAGTCGGGGCGTTTCGTCTCCGGGTCGGTGTCGTCGAACCGGCAGATGAACTCGCCGTCGTAGCGCTCCTTGTACGTCCCGATGACGGCAGGCATCCGCGCGTGGCCGACGTGCCACGGGCCGTTGGGGTTCGGCGCGGCGCGCATCACGACCTCGCCGTCCTCGGCGTTCGGGAGATCGGGGAGGACGCGGTCGTCGTCCTCGTCGTCGGCCTCCAGCTCCGCGAGCTTATCGGGGGCGAGTTCGCCGAGCCGCTCCCGGCGGGCCGCCTCGTCCATCTCGCCGACCTCCTCGACGACCGGCGCGAGGACGCCCGGGATCTCGTCGCCGTGCGGGCGGAACTCGGGGTTCTCGCCCATGATCGGCCCCATGATCGCGCCCACGTCCGGGTCGCTGCCGTGTTTGAGCGCGTTGAAAAGCGCCGCGGCCTCGCCGGCCGCCGCGACGCGCTCGCGGAGTTCGTCGTCCATGCCGCTCGCTTGTCGGGGTCGGGTCAAAAACGCCGCGAAACGGCGGGGAGGGGCGAGTCCCGGAGCGGAGCGGGCGACGCGGGGCGCGGGCGGCGTCGCCGCGGCGCCCGTCGCACCGGAACGGCGGGTAGGGGCACTCGACACGAGCCGCCGAACGGTCTTAAACGACCCAGACCGTTCACGGCGGAGAGAGCCCAGAGACGGCGTGAACGGTCGAGAGTCTTTTGCCCGTGCGGGACCGAACGCACCGATCGACCGTCGACGTGGGCACGTCCGACGGACGGTCCGGGGCGACGATAGTTCCGCGGTCGCTCCGGCGGCACCGAACTCGGACGAACGGGTTCGGTTCGTCGCCTTGATGTTCGCCGGGGACGTGGTGGGCGCATGAGCGTCGCGCCGGGAGTCGTCGGAACACAGATGAGGGGATCGCGGTGGTAGGACCCATCTCCGAGTCCGAACGGGACGCGGGGAACCGGAAGATCAGGATCGCGTTGCTCGCGATTGTCACGGCCTCGCCGCCGCTCCTCGCCCTCCAGTTGGACCCGTCGCCTCTCCAGTTGCTCGCCGCGCTCGGCGGCGGCTTCCTCGTCGGGCTGGTCGTCGTGTGGTACCTCGGTCGGCTCGCCGCGGAGTTCAGCGGGAGCGGGCGACGGCCCCGGCGGCGTCGCTGAATCGATAGACCGCGCCGGTGAACTACCCTACCCTACTCGCTCACGGCTGACGCCGTTCGCTCCTTGAGGGTAGGGCTTCCTGCTTCCACGACGCGCTTTGCAGACACAGGCGTATCCACAGGGAGCGCAGTCTCCACAGGCGTTGATTCGGAGTGTCCCACTCCTACATCTTGTAGACCGCGAGAAAGGATGTTCCACGCCGCGTTCGCGTCTCTGTCCGCCTCAACCCCGCAAGCGGGACAGGAATGTTCACGGACCCACAACGGCTTTTCCGTCGAAACGCCGCACGACGCGCACTCCTTGGTCGTCCCTCTCGGGTTGACCGCCAGGAAGTGCGTCCCCGCTCGCTCACACTTGTATTCGAGCAACGAGAGGAACTTCCGCCACGCGGCAGACGCCGTGTTGCGGCTGTTCGACGGCGACTCCATCATTCCCTTCACGTTCAGGTCTTCGACCGCCACGAGGTCGTACTCCCGAGCATAGTAGTTCGAGAGTTTGTGTAAGAAGTCACGGCGCTTCCGTCGGAGATCGGCGTGACACTCCGCGACTCGTCGCCGTTGCTTCTCGTAGTTATTCGACCCATGCTGTTTGCGTGAGAGTTTCCGTTGCTCGCGTTCCAAGCGTTCGCGCTCGTTGGAAAGGTCGAGTGACCCGACAGCCGTACCGTCGGTGTCATGGACGTACTTGAGAATCCCCACGTCGATACCGACGCACTTCTCGGGATTCTCAGGTGGTTTGGGCGGTTCACGGTCCATTTGGACGCCGAAGGTGGCGAACCACTCGCCCGTCGGTTCCTTCTTGACCGTGACCTGTTTGAGCTTCGCGTCGTCGGGGATGGCGCGGTGAAGCCGAATCGGGATGTCCGCGAGTTTCGAGAGAGACAGGACAGTCTGACCGCCCTTCTTGTCGAGCTTGAAGCCAGACTGACTGTACGTGAAACTGCGGAACTCCCGTGGCGGCTTCCACTTGAGTTGGCCGACACCGTAGCCGTTCTTCTTGAGCGCCGAGAGTCCTTTGAGGTTGTCGAACAGGCGTTCCACGACGGTTTGGAGAACTTTCGAGTACACGTCCGAGAGGCCGTCCCACCACCTCTTGAGGTCGGGGATTTCCGACCGTAGCGCGGTCATGGACGGCAGTTCGCCGTGTTCGTCTTGGTACTCGTTGAGGCGGTAGAGCGTGTGGTTGTAGAGTTGCCTACAAATGTCTCGGTGGCGGTCCAACTCCTCACGGTGGGCATCGGACGGCTTGAGACGGTACTTGTAGGCGTAGTACATTCTACTCGCGTTGGTTCTCGACGTACTGTTTCAGCACATCCAGCGATACCTGCCCCGTCGAGATGAGGCAGTATGAGTCGTTCCAGAACGAGTCGCCCCACAGTTCGGTCTTCAGTTCGTCCGCGTACTCGTTGCGGATACGGCGGGCAGTCGCGCCCTTGACCGTGTTGATGAATTTCACGAGGTCTGTGGTCGGCTTCGCTCGGAAGAGGATGTGTACGTGGTCGTCCTCGCCGTCGAGGTTCGTCAGTTCGACACCGTAGTTGTCCGTGAACCCGCTGATGACCTCGTGAATGAATTGGGTTCGCTCCTCGGTTAGCACTCCGCGCCGATACTTTGTGGTGAGTATCAGGTGGTAGTACAGGGAATACGTCGAGTGCGCTCCCGAGTCGAGGTCGTACTCCATTGGGTTCTGTCAATTCTATGCTACCCTACTGTGAAAACGTTGTGATTACGTGGGCCTGTGGGCCTGCTACCGAATCGTGTGTGAGAACTGTGCGGCGCTGTATCCCCTCCCTGCTCGCGCCTCCCGTTCGGTCGGCGCTCGCTGAGGAAGGGGGCTTAGCGCCTCAATTCAGCTAAATCGGCAGACCGCGCCGCTGAAGCGGTCGATAGTGATCGTACTCCGACCGACGACCGCCGTTAATCGGCTCCCGTCTCTGCGCCTCGGACCGGCTCGACGAGTTCGCCCGCCTTTTCGCCCGCGACGGCGCGCGAACTCGACAGCGGGGAGATGGTCACTTCGCCCTCCACGGCCGCGCGGCGGTCCGACCCGGGATCGTCCGCCACGTCGCCGCGCAGGAACTCCCGCCAGAAGCGGTCCCGCAGCTCCATCCCCATCTCGCCGCGGCGCTCGCCGAACTCCCAGCCCTCGGGGACGTTCTCGTCGTCGGGTCCCTCCTCGCCCGGGCGGAACTCGATCACGTCGAAGCCGCGGGCGGGCTCGGTCAGCCGGTAGGTGGGGTCCTCCGCGGCCTCGTCGTCCGCCGCCGGGACGTTGACGTTCAACACGTCGGCGCCGAACGGGAGTTCGAGGGCGCCGTCGCCGGCGTCGCGTTCGGCGCGGTCGATCAGGTCGGCGACGACCTCGCCGGCGACCGCGAAGTCGCCGTTGTCGAGCGTCGGCGGCACGGGGAGGTTCCCGCGGTCATACAGCGACACGGCGATCGCGGGCGTGCCGAGGAACGAGGCCTCCATCGCGGCGCCGACGGTGCCGGACTGCCCGAGGATGTGCGCGCCGATGTTCGGGCCGTGGTTGCAGCCGGAGACGACCACGTCGGGGTCGAGCCCGAGCGCCACGTCCGCGACCGCGACGCAGTCCGCGGGAGTCCCCTCGACCGCGTAGCCGCGGTCCGTCTCGGTGTAGTCGACCGTCGTGTCCCACCACGAGCGCGCGCCGCCGACGCCGGACTGGTTCGTCGCGGGCGCGACGACCGTCACGTCGTGGTCGCGCGAGAGCGCGTCCGCGAGCGCCTGAAGCCCGACGGCGTCGATCCCGTCGTCGTTGGTGAGCAGGATCTCGGTTGGCATACGACGGTGTGCGGGGGGACGGGAGAAAACGTCGCCGGTCCACGGCGAGGGGCGCGGAGACCGAAGGACGGACCGAGAGGTGAGAGCGGAGAGCGAAGACGGCGTCGCGAGCGCCGACCGGGTGGTACTCCGAGTGGTCAGTCAGAGGGCGTCGGAACCGCCGGGAGCGGGGAGGGCGGACCGTCGGCTCAGTCGGCCGCGACGCGGCGCGACGAGGTCGCCAGGTCGAGCACTTCGTCGAAGAAGCCGAGCGAGTCGTGCGGCCCGGGGTTCGCCTCGGGGTGGTACTGGCGGGTGATCACGTCGAGATCCTCGCTGTCGAGTCCCTCGACGGTGTCGTCGTTGACGTTCACCTGCGTCACCTCCAGTGGGCCGGTGTCGTCGACCGTGTAGCCGTGGTTCTGGGTGGTCATCACGACCTTGTCGGTGCGGAGGTCCTTCACCGGCTGGTTGACGCCGCGGTGGCCGAACGCCATCTTCTCGGTCGAGCCGCCGAGCGCGCTCGTGATCACCTGCTGTCCGAGGCAGATGCCGGCCATCGGCAGGTCGCCGGCGAACTCGTCGACGACCGCCTGGGCCGCGACGAAGTTCTCCGGGTCGCCCGGGCCGTTCGAGACGAAGAGCACGTCGGGCCCGACGGCGGCCACGTCCTCGGGGGTCGCGTCGTACGGGAGCACGTGGACGTCCGCGCCGCGGTCGGTGAGCGAGGAGATGATCGATCCCTTGGCGCCGCAGTCGAGGAGGGCCACGTCGGCGTCGCCGCCCCCCTCGTGGACGGTCGGCTCCGCGACGGACACCTGCGCGCCGATATCGACGTGGTCGCTCATCGGCTTACACGCCTCCATCGCTTCGACGGCGTCCTCGGCGGTCGCGTCCGGGCCGGCGGCGATCCCGCAGGCCATCGCGCCCTCCTCGCGGACGGTGGTGACGATTTCGCGGGTGTCGACGTGGTCGACGGCCGGAACGCCTTCCGCGGCGAGCCAGTCGGCGACGTCGTCGGTCATCTCGCGGGCGACCGCCGCGTTCGGCCGGACCGATTCGGACTCGAACCGCTCGGTTCGGACGCCGTAGTTCCCGATGAGGGGGTACGAGAAGGTGAGGATCTGTTCGGCGTAGGAGGGGTCGGTGAGCGACTCCTCGTAGCCGGTGTACGCGGTCGTGAACACTAGTTCGCCGCGGGTCCGCCCCGGCGCACGGGCGCGCGCTTCGAGCACGCGACCGTCGGCCAGCGCGATGTAGGCGTCCGACATTACGAGAAACGTACGCGTAAAGGATAATAAATGCGTCGTTCGAAGGTTAGTTACGATATTCGTAACGGGTAAGTCGGCGGACCGAGACGGATCGGTATGGACGACCTCGACAGACGGATCCTCTCGATCCTGCGACGGGACGCGCGGACCCCGTACACGGAGATCGCGGACCGGGTGGGGACCTCCGAGGGGACCGTGCGCAACCGCGTCGACCGGATGACGGATGAGGGCGTGATCGAGCGGTTCACGGTCACGACCCGCACCGGCAACGTGAAGGCCATGATCGAGATCTCGGTGGAGATGAACGTCAACACGGACGCGGTCGGCCAGCGGATGGTGGAGTGGGAAGAGGTCGACTTCGTCTGGCAGGTGTCCGGCGAGGAGGACGTCGTCCTCGTCGTCGACGCGGTCGACACGCGCGCGGTCAACGAACTGATCACGCAGGCCCGCGAGATGGACGAGGTCAAGTCGACGAAGACGCGGCTCATCCTCGACGAGCGGTTGGGATAGGCGGGGACGCAGCGACGATTTGGAGAGAAGAGGAGTCGTTGACCGCGGGGTCGACGACGGAGCCTTACGCCAATTCGTCGATCTTGTCGACGACGGCGTCCGCGAACTCGCTGGTGGCGAGCTTCTCGCCGCCCTCGATCTGCCGGTGGAGGTCGTAGGTGACCTTGCCCGAGGCGATGGTCTCCTCGACAGCGTCGCGCACGAGGTCCGCGGCGTCGGACCAGCCGAGGTAGTCGAGCATCTCGCGGCCCGAGAGGATCATCGCGGTGGGGTTCACCTTGTCCTCGCCGGCGTACTTGGGCGCGGAGCCGTGGACGGGCTCGGCGAGACAGCGACCGTGACCGCGGTTGATGCCGGGCGCGATGCCGAGGCCGCCGATCTGCGCGCCGGCGGCGTCGGACATGTAGTCGCCGTTGAGGTTCATCGTCGCGATGACGGAGTACTCGTCGGTGCGGGTCAGCAGCTGCTGGAGCATGTTGTCCGCGATGCGGTCTTTCACGACGAGGGTGCCCTCCGGCTGCTCGCCGTCGTGCTCCTCCCAGAGCTGGTCTTCGGTGATCACGTCGTCGCCGTACTCCTCCTCGGCGACCTCGTAGCCCCAGTCGCGGAAGGCGCCCTCGGTGAACTTCATGATGTTCCCCTTGTGGACGAGGGTGACCGAGTCGCGGTCGTTGGCGAGCGCGTAGTCGACGGCCTCGCGGATGAGGCGCTTCGAGCCGAACTCGGAGATGGGCTTGACGCCGATGCCGACCGGACCGTCGTGGATGACGTCCGCGATGCCCATGTCGTCCTCGAGGAAGTCGCGTACCTGCTCCGCGCTCTCGGTGCCGGCCTCCCACTCGACGCCGGCGTAGACGTCCTCGGTGTTCTCGCGGAACGTGACCATGTCCATCTCCCCGGGGCTCTTGACGGGGGACGGGACGCCCTCGAGGTGGTAGGTGGGACGGACGTTCGCGAACAGGTCGAGCGTCTTGCGGAGGGCGACGTTCAGCGAGCGGAAGCCGGCGCCGACGGGGGTCGTCAGCGGGCCCTTGATCGCGACGCGGTGGTCGCGGATGGCCGAGACGGTGTCCTCGGGGAGGTTCTCGTCGTACTTCTCGCGGGCGCTGGCACCGGCGTAGACGCGCATCCACGAGATGGATCGGCCGGTCGCTTCCGCGGCGGCGTCGAGCACCTGCTGTGCGGCCGGCCCGACGTCGGTGCCGATTCCGTCGCCGTGGATGATCGGGATGATGGGGTTCGACGGCACGTTCAGCTCGCCGGTCTCCTCGTCGGCGAGCGTGATCGCTTCGCCGTCGTCAGGGACATCGACTTTATCGTAACTCATGAACGTTCGACGATTTCCGTGGCCCCCTAAAGTGGTTGCCGTTTTCGGCGTGAGCGTCGCGCTCGCAGCCTTTGCCGGTTCTCGCCGCGGGCGCTCTCGCAGTCTCTCCCGTTCTCACCGCGGGCGGCCCCGACGCCTCCCCGCGGTGTCCCGCGGTCAGATCGGCTCGACCTCGACGTCGAACAGCGACCGCCAGCGGTAGCGGCGCCCGCCCCAGACGAACGTCCGGCGGGCGAACGCGTACGCCATCAGCGGGGGCGCGATCAGCACGCCCGGCGCGGCGAGCAGGAACGTCGCGCGCCGGATCCCGAACCGGGCGTACGCTGCCCCGGCGAGGGCCGTGACGAGCGTCACCCCGGCGACCGGCGCGAACAGGCAGAGCGCCGCCATCGAGACGCCGAAGGCGGCGTTGAACGCGGTCGCCCCAGGGGCGTGGTACCGGGTGATCGTCAGGAAGCGGACGAACCGCTCCAGCGAGTCCCGGGCCGACCCGCCCGCCCGGACGTACCGCGTCCGGTCGACCGACGCCACGTCGAGGTGGTCGGTGAGCGTCCCGTCGTCGCTGACCGTCCGCAGGAGGTCCCGGCGGAACGCCGCCTCCCCGTCGCGGAGGTCCTCGCGCTCGAATATTACCGCGCCGCCCCACGCGACGCCGGCCGCGAACACCGCGAGCGTCCCGCCGATCACGTACGCGGGTTCGAACAGGCGAGCCAGCGGGTCGAGCCCGACGAACACCGGGACCTCCGTGGTGGGCCCCTGCCGGTCGTAGTCGGCGTCGAGCGTCGCCAGCCAGTCGGGCGGATGGCGGAAGTCGTCGTCCGTCCAGGCGATCCGGTCGTTCGCGGCCGCCGCCATCCCGGCGGCGATCGCGTTGGCCTTGCCGGAACACCCCTCCGGTTCGCCGGCGATGACGATCCGGACGCGGGGCGGCAGGTCTCCCCGCCGGTCGGCGACCGGGTCGTCCGGGGAGTCGCAGATCACGAGGAGTTCGTCGGCGTCCGCGTCGTCGTCGGCCGCGCCGCTCGCCTCACCGCCGAGCGCCTCGGACCCGCGGAGCTGGGCCGCCACCTCGTCGCAGGCGTCGGTCCAGCGGACGGTCGGGAGCAGGACGGACACCGGCGTCGAGTTTCCCGGCGACGCGGTCGGTTCCGGAGCTGTCACGACAGGGGTATCGGGCGGTCCGAAAGTAAACGTCCGCGATCGAGTCTCGCGCCCCGTTCACGGCGCCGAGCACGAGCGCGTCCCGAGTTCGTCGACCCGCGTCTCCCCGTCCCTCACGTCGACGTCGACGGCCGACACCGTGACCGACCGGATCGCGCCGTCTCCACCCTCGGCGAAGCCCCCCGCCCGGTCGCAGAGGTGCGCGAGCAGCGGGTCGACGCGGGCCGAGTCAGGGTTGTTCGCGAGCGCCGTGAGGAGCTTCCGCCAGCGCGCGGTCGGGTACGCGCGGGCGTCGGAGGGCGGTCGGTCGCGCGCGACGCGGTCGCCATACAGCGCGTCGATCCGGTCGCCGTCGGCGGTCGCGGCGGTCGCCGACACGCGCGCGTCGGTCGAGGGCGGGTTCGGCGCGAACATGGTCCAGCCGCCCTCCGTCGGGTCGGACACCGACGCGACCGCGTCGGGCGTCTCGACGGCCCCGAGCGCCATCCCGTTCCACGCGACGACCGCGACGAGGAGGACCGCGGCGAGGACCGGGATCGCGGCCGCGACTCCCTCGCGGAGGACCCGGAGCGACCGCGAACCGGCCGGTCGTCCCGCGGAGCCGGTCCGACGCTCCGCGAGGCGGCGGAGCCGGTCGGCGGCGGGGGCGACCGCGCGCTCGACGCGGTCCCAGACGAACGGCGGGAAGAAGGGCAGCAGCGAGGTCGCGGAGATCGCGGGGAACACGCCGATCTGTAGCGCGGCGGCCATCGAGAGGTGCGCGGCGACGAACGTCCCCGCGAGCGCGGCCCGGGCCCGGCCGGCGGCCGCGACCAGCAGCGGGGAGGCGACGAGCAGCGCGAGCCAGCCGTAGGTGGCCGCCGAGAGCAGCGCCGGCCACTCCGGGACGAGCCCGCCGAGCGGGCCGTGGAGGTAGGTGAGCCGGAACACGCGCGCGACCGCCTCGCCGCCGGGCCACATCGACCCTCGGAGCTTCTCGACCGCGTTGGCGACGTACACGACGACCGCGAGCGTCAGGAGGAGCGCCGATGCGGGGCCCGCGACGCGGTCGCGGCCGTCGCCGCTGGGCGGGGCCGCGGCATCGGGGGCGCGGCGGCGGACCGCGTCGACCGACCAGCGAGCGCTAAGCGGGCACAGGAGTCCGGCGCCGAGCAGCTGGAGGAGGAGGGTGTCCCCGGCGTTGAGGACGAAGGGGTTCCGCGCCTGAAGCGACGCGAGCAGGAGCAGGGAGGCGACGACCGCGACGCGGGTCCGGTGGCCGACCGCGAGCGCGACGGCGGCGAGCGCGGCGGCGAGGAACAGCAGCGCGACGGCCCACGCCTCGCCGGAGACGGCGTGGAGCGAGAAGCGGGCGCCGAGTGGATACGCATCGGTGAGCGTCGCCCGCGGGAGGACGCCGGCGTCCGTGTAGAAGGCGACGAGGTTCCGCGACCGGAGCGCGAGGTCGACGAGGAGGACGGCACCGAGCGCGATCCGGAACGCGGCGAGCGCGCGGGGGTCAATCCCGAGTCGCCGGCGGAGCGCGGCGCGGAGCCGGGACGCGGCGCGGCGTGGGGCGGCGCCGCCGGCGGAATCGGCCGTCGTCACGATGGCTCCGACTCGCCCAGCGGCGGGAATAGGTCTTGCGGCGGCGGAGCGGGAGGCCGGTCGACCCCAGCGGTCGCCGCCGGCTTCCGGACGCTTATGTGGCCGCCGCGGGAGCCTCCGGTATGCGAGTCATCGTTCACGGCGGCGCCGGCGGCGCCCCGGACGACCCGAAGCCAAGGCAGGCGGTCCTCGACGAGGCGGCCGCGCGCGGCGCCGACGCCGCGACGCCGCTCGACGCGGTGGAGTCGGCGGTCGCCGTCCTCGAATCGGACCCCCGGTTCAACGCGGGCGTCGGCGGCGCGGTCCAGTCCGACGGCGTCGTCCGCACCGACGCGGGCGTGATGACCTCGGACCGCGAGATCGGCGCGGCCTGCTCGATGCCGGGCGTCGAACACGCGGCGAGCGTCGCCCGGATCGTCCGTGACGAGACGCCGCACGTCTTCGTCTCGGGTGAACACGCCGTCGAACTCGCGGCGGAGTTCGGCGTCGAGACGGGCGCCGCCCTGCTCACCGACGAGACGCGGGAGCGATACGAGGCGGAGGACCCGCCGCGGGGCGGCTCGCGGGAGCACCTCGACTGGCTCGCGTCGCGGTTCGGGTCGGGCGACGATCGGGCCGGCGAGCGGCCGGACGACGGCGACGGGACGGGGGTCGAGGCGTCGGGCCGCGCCTCCGATCACGACACCGTCGGCGCGGTCGCGACCGACGGGGAGCGCGTCGCGGCGGTCACCTCGACCGGCGGGCGGTCGTTCGCGCTCGCGGGGCGCGTCGGCGACGTGCCGCAGGTCGGCTCCGGCTTCTTTTGTACCGAGGCCGGCGGGGCGAGCGCGACGGGCGCCGGCGAAGACATCGCGCGGGTGACGCTCTCGCGACGAGCGGTCGGCCACCTCGATGACGGCCTCGGGGCGCAGGAGGCGGCGGACCGGGCGATCGCGGAGTTCGAGGAGCTGACCGGGTCGGGGGCGGGCGTCATCGTCCTCGACCCGACCGCGGCGGGCGCAGACGCGGCCGGGAGCGCGTTCAACACCGAGGGGATGCAGACGAGCGTCGCACACGAATAGCCGCCGGCGAGTCCGGCGCGGCGAGGCGGCGTCCCGGCCGGGCGACGGACCCGCGCTATTCGAGGGCGGTCGCGAGCTTTCGGTTGCGGTTCGTCGTGGGAACGTCGGAGTCGATGAGCTGTCCGCAGGCGTCGACGAACCCGGCGTGACCGACCTCGCCGCAGAGGACGTGGGTTTCCGCCTCGGTGTTGACGTAGACGTCGATCACGTCGCGGTCCGAGTGAGAGAGGAAGTCGCGGGTCGTGTTCCAGCCGCCGACCGCGAACAGCCCGAGGAACGCCGCGAACGCGATCTCGGGGCGGGTCTCGACGCGTCCGGTGTACACCAGCCCGATAGCGCCGACGGTGAGGACGAGCGAGAGGACGAGGAAGAACAGTCCGAGGAACGTGTGCCGGTGGAGGCTCGTGTCCCGCTCGAACTCGACGCTTGTGATATCGCGGACCGGGATCGAGACGGGTTCGTCCGCGGACGGCCGACGGTAGGTGAGTTCCCCGTCGGACGCAGAAAACGAGACCGTGTTTTCTCCGTCGATGACATATTCATCGAGGTGTGCTTCGGTCGTGAAATCCATGAGGGGACAGGACGGTGTCGAGACGGTTCTTTCGGTTCGTCTGATATGTAGCTTTCGACACCTATTGGCGGCTTTCAGCGCCTCCGTCGACTGCCCCCGCGACGGTGACTCGAGGAGACCGCCACTGGTAGCACCGGTCGTAGCTCGTCGCCCGCGGAGGCGAGGATACAAGCCCGACCGTCGCCTTGCGCCGGTATGGTAACCTTCCTCGCCGGGGGGACGGGCACGCCGAAGCTCCTCGACGGCGCGGCCCGGGTGTTCGATCCGTCCGAGACCGCGGTCGTCGCCAACACCGGCGACGACGTCGAGATCGGCGGTCACCTCGTCTGCCCCGACGTCGACACCGTGCTGTTCGCGGGCGGCGGCGTCCTCGACCGCGAGACGTGGTGGGGGATCGACGGCGACACGACCGCGACCCACGAGGAGCTCTCCCGCCTCGCGAGCGCCGCGGGCGACGCGCTCGACGGCGAGCCGGGGACCCCGCGCTACCTCGACGACGCGACGCAGACCGCTGGCCGCGAGATCGCCCGCTGGCGGCGGTTCTCCGCGGTCGGCGAGTTCATGGAGATCGGCGACCGCGACCGCGCGGTCCACCTCACGCGCACGGGCCTGCTCGACGAGGGGAAGTCGCTCACTGAGGCGGTCCGCGTCCTCGCCGCGGCGTTCGACCTCGACGTCGACCTCCTCCCGATGTCCGACGACGCGGTGGCGACGCTGGTCCACACCGAGGGCGGCGAGACCATCCACTTCCAGGAGTACTGGGTCGCGCGCCGCGCCGAGCCCGCGGTCGCCGACGTGGAGTTCCGGGGGGCGGCCGACGCGGAACCGACCGACCCCGCGCTAGCGGCGCTCGCCGATCCGGTCGTGATCGGCCCCTCGAACCCGGTGACGAGCCTCGGCCCGATGCTGGCGCTCCCCGGGTTCGAGCGCGCGCTCCGCGAGACGCCCGTGGTCGCCGTCTCGCCGTTCGTCGGCGACGAGGTGTTCTCCGGCCCGGCCGCGGAGCTGATGGCGGGCGTCGGCCGCGAGCCCTCGACAGCGGGGGTGGCCGAAGCGTACCCCTTCGCGGACGCGTTCGTCCTCGACGACGACGACCCGACCGACCTCGACCGGCACGTCGAGCGCACCGACACGGAGATCGACGGCGTCGACGACGCCGAGCGCGTCGCCCGGGCCTGCGAACGAGCGCTGACGGCGGTCGCCGGCGGCGCGGCGGACGCGGGGGCGCCGCGGGAGGGGGCGGAGTGACCCGGCGCGCCGACGCGGCCGGAGCGTCCGCGGGCGACGATCCGTTCCTCGTCGCCGCGAGCCTCAGCGGCGCGGCCGACAGCGAGTGGGCCCGCGCTGCGGCCGAGCACGTCGACGCCGCGCTACTCGGCGGGGTCGCGCTCGATCCCGCCAGTCGGGCGGCCGCCCGCGATCTCGTCGCGCGCGGGCGATCGGAGTTCCTCCCGACCGACCCGCTCGGGTTCGTCGCCGACCAGATCGACGCGCTCGCCGAGGTTCCGGTCCGGCCGGGAGTCAACGTCCGGAGCGCGGCGCCGGAGCCGGTCCGGGAGGCCGCGCGGATCTGCGCCGACCGCGGCGCGGTCTGCGAGGTCAACGCCCACTGTCGGCAGCCCGAACTGCGCGCGGTCGGCTGCGGCGAGTCGCTGCTCCGCGATCCGGCCCGGTTGACGCGGTACGTCGCCGCCGCGAGCGGGACGGGCGCGACGACGAGCGTGAAGGTCCGCGCCGAGGTGCCCGGCGTCGACCTCGTCGCCGTCGCGGAGCGCGTCGCGAGCGCGGGCGCGGACTGGCTCCACGTCGACGCGATGGACTCGGAGGCGGTGATCGCGGACCTCGCAGCGGCGGTCGACGCGGCATCCGAGGGCGGAGACCGCCTCGCCGACCTGACAGTCGTCGCCAACAACGGCGTCCGAGGCCGCGAGACGGTCGCCGAATACGCCGCGCACGGGGCCGACGCGGTGAGCGCGGGGCGCCCGACAGAGGACCCGCCGGTCCTCGCGCGCGTCGCGGACGCTGTCGATGAGTGGCGGGCGGGATCGCTGCGGGAGCGCGCCGGCGAAGCGGATCCCGGGCCGGAGGTGCGGCCGTGAGCGGTGACGAGCGCCCGACAGGAGATGCGACGAAACCGGCGGAAGACGTGACGCCGAGCGGGGCGACAGACCCCGTCGACGACGCGACGCTCGCGCTCCTGGTGGAGGTGGCCGGCACGCCGAAGCCCGGGAACGTGGACCGCCGCCGCGACCTCGACGACCTCCGGTTCGAGGCGTTCCTCGGCGGCGCGGTCGGCGCCCGGCCGGGGCTCGAACTGGCTGCCGAGACCGACGGCGGCGTCGCCGAGCGGCCCGCGGTCGGCGCGGCCTTCGAGCGGGCCGTGGAGGGGATGGCCGCACGCGCCGGCACGAACACCCAGTTCGGCTGTCTCCTGCTGCTCGTCCCGCTGGTGCGGGCGGCTGCGGACCCCGACCGCGAGCTCTCCCCCGCCGGCGTGGACGCGGTCTGTCGGTCGACGACCGTCGACGATGCGGTCGCGTTCTACCGGGTGTTCGAGGTCGTCGACGTCGCGGTCGACGACCCGCCGGAGGGCGCGGCCGACCTCGACGTGCGCCGCGGGGGCGCCGCCGAGCCCGCGCTCCGCGAGCGCGAGGCGACGCTTCGGGACGTGCTCGCGCTGTCAGCGGACCCGGTCGACGCTGGGGCGGCGGGCGGCTCGGCCGCCTCTGACCGCGTCCCGGACCGCAACGCGGCGGAGTGGGTCGAGGGGTTCCCGCGGACGTTCCGCGCGGCCGAGTGGATCCTGACGGACGAGGGGCCGCTGGCCGACCGGGCGGCGCGGGCGTTCCTCGGGCTGCTCGCCGCGGAGCCGGACACCCTCGTCGCGTCGACTCGGGGGGCGGAGACGGCCCGCGAGGCGAGCGCGCGGGCGAGAGAGATCCTGTATCCGGACGGCAGCGACCCGAGCGACCCCGTCGGAGACGTCTCCGCGGTCGACGCCGAGGCCGTTCACGGCGCCGACCTCGACGCCGCGGAGTCGCTGGCGGCGGCGTTCGTCGCCGAGGGGATCAACCCCGGCACGACCGCCGACCTCACCTGCGCGGCGCTGTTCGTCGCGCTCCGGCGCGGCGCGGAGGTGGCGCCGTGAGCGATGGAGCGCCGGACGGGGGGCCCGTCGGCGTAGCCCCGGACGGGTGGCCGGTGCCGCTCCGGGGCGTCACGGAGTCGGTGGTGACGACGCGCGGGCCGAACGACCGGTGGAACGTCGCTGCGCTCGGAGTTCACGCCCCGGACGAGCCGGACGAGCCGGTCACCGCGCGCACCTACGGCCGCACCCGGACGTGGCGGAACTTCGCCGAGCGCGGGGGCGGCGTGGTCCAGTTCACCGTCGACCCGCGGACGTTCGTCGACGCGGCGCTGACGGTCCGGGAGACGGACGACCCTGTCCTCCCGAGCGCCGACGCGTGGGTCGAGGTGCGCGCGGAGGAGGTCGCGGCCGAGACCGAGGGCGAGACCACGATCCGGACGTGGGAGCTGTCGCCGGTCGAGTCGGCGGTCGTCGCCGAGCGCGTTCCCACCGTCAACCGGGGGTTCGGCGCGGTCGTCGACGCGACGGTGGCCGCCTCGCGGCTGGACGTGCCGTCGTTCGACACGGCCGAGCTGCTCGACCGGCTCCGCTACTTCGCCGACGTGGTGGAGCGCTGCGGCGGGCCGGCCGAGCGCGAGGCGTTCGATCGCATCGACGAGGCGACCGGGTGGCGCGAGCGCGACGGCGAGTGACGGGGCGGGAGCGACCGAGGCTCGCTTCGGCCGCCGGGAGCGCGCCTCGCGGCCGCTCGCGGCGGAACGAACCCTTTTAGTTCGGGCCGCCGGTACCGCTCGGTATGGCCATCAAACCCAAGTACATCAAACAGCTCGGGAACCTCCTGCTGGAGCAGTATCCCGACTCGTTCAACGCGGACTTCGAGACGAACAAGGAGAGCGTCACGGCGCTGACGACCGTCGAGTCGAAGGGCGTCCGTAACCGGATCGCCGGCTACGTCACCCAGAAGAAGTCGCAGGCGGCGCAGAACGCGTAACCGCTCGGTTCGAATCGTCCGGTTCTGCCGACGAGTCCGACCGTCCGACCGCTTAAGTCCGGAGCCGCGGCCACGCCGCCTCGATGGACGCGCTCGTGCGGCCGACGGTCGACCCGGCGTTCGCGGCCGGGGCGCTCGCCTTCCTCCTCGCCGGGGTCGCGCTCGGGACCGCGAGCGGGCTGGTCCCGGGGCTCCACGCCAACAACTTCGCGCTGCTCTTGGCCGGGTTCGCACCGTCGGTACCCGCCGATCCGCTGTTCGTCGGGGTCGCGATGCTCGGCGCCGGCGTCGTCCACTCGTTCCTCGACATCGTCCCCGCGCTCGCGCTGGGCGTCCCCGACGCCGCGACCGCAGTCGCCGCGCTTCCCGGTCATCGGTTGGTGATCGCGGGGCGGGGGAGAGAGGCGGTCCGCCTCTCCGCCGTCGGCTCCGGGCTGGCGGTCGCGCTCGCGGTGCCGCTGGCGGTCCCGATCACGTGGCTCATGATCCGGTGGTACCCGACGCTGCGGGCGCACCTCCCGCTGCTGCTCGGCGCCGTCGTCGTCGCGCTCGTCCTGACGGAGTCGTCGCGGCGGGCGGCGGTCGGCGGACTCGTCGCCTTCCTCGCGAGCGCCGCGCTCGGCCTCGCGACGCTCGACGCCGACCCCGCGGCCCCGCTGTCGACCGGCGGCGTCCTCGCGCCGCTCTTCGCCGGGCTGTTCGGCGTTCCGGTCCTCGTCGACGCGCTCGGCGGCGACGGCGTCCCGCCGCAGGCCGACCCGCAGATCGCGATGGACGCGCGCGACCTCGGAACGAGCGCCGGTGCCGGCTCGCTCGCCGGCGCGGTGGTCGGCTACGTGCCGGGCGTGTCGGCAGCCATCGCCGCCGTGGCCGCGATGCCGGCGGTGCCCTCCGAGTCGGTCGACCGCGGGTTCGTGGTGGCGACGAGCGGCGCGAACACCGCGAACACGATCTTTGCGCTGTTCGCGCTGGTCGCGCTCGGGACGCCGCGCACGGGCGTGACCGTGGCGATCGACCGCGCTGGCGTGCCGTTCGCGCTCCCGTTGCTGCTCGTCGCGGCCGCGACCGCGGCGTGTTTCGGGTTCGCGCTGGTCGTGCTCGTCGGCGACCCGTACCTCCGGATCGTCGGGAACGCCGACTACACCCGGCTCTCTGTCGGCGTGTTGGGGCTGCTCGCGCTCGTTTCGTACGCGTTCGCCGGGGCGTTCGGCGTCGGCGTCCTGATCGTCGCCGGCGTGCTGGGGCTCGCCCCGCCCAGGGTCGGCGCGCGGCGCGTCCACCTGATGGGCGTGTTGATCGGACCGCTGATCGCCGGGTGAGACGTCGCGGAGACCGCGGCGGGACGCGGCGGCTCGCCCGAGCAGCGGCACGGTACCGTCACGCACGGAGGGTTCCGAGGCAAAGAACAACGGTTAAAAGTCGCGGCCGGTAGGTACGTGTATGAGCCAGAGCGACTCTCAAGCCACCCCGCAGTGCGTCTCCTGTGGGATTCAGGTGTCCGGGATGAACGCCGCGCAGTTCTCCTGCCCGGACTGCGGCGCCACCATCTACCGGTGCGCGAAGTGCCGGAAGCAGAGCAACCTCTACGAGTGCCACGACTGCGGCTTCCGGGGGCCCTGAGATGGGCGACGTCGCCGCCAAGATCAAGGTCATGCCGAACAGCCCCGAGGTCGACCTCGACGAGCTACAGGACCGGCTGGAGGAGGTCCTCCCCGAGGGCGCGAAGATCCGCGGCTTCGAGCGCGACGACGTCGCGTTCGGGCTGGTCGCGCTCCTGCCGACCGTCATCGTCCCCGACGGCGCCGGCGGCACCGAGGCCGTCGAGGAGGCGTTCTCGCAGGTCGAGGACGTCGAGTCCGTCAACGTCGAGAACGTCGGTCGCCTGTAAGGCCGGGGCCGCCGTTCGGACGGCACCCGCGGTCCGGGTTTTGCGGTTTCCGTTCCGCTCGGAGAGCCGCCGCTCCGGCGTTCGTGTCGGTCGGCCGATTACCGCCCTGACTCGTAGAACTCCTCGCGGTACACGCGCCCGAAGGCGTTGCGCCGGAGGGTGCTGGCCGCCGCGTCCGGCTCCTCTTGGTACGTCGCCGCGACGACGGTGTCCGCGAAGGGAATCGGGTGCCAGACGACGTTGTCGACGCTGTCGGAGCCGATCCGTACGACCGCGTCCTCGTCGAACTCGCTGTCGGCGAGCCACGCGTCGAACTCGTCGCCCTCGCCGACGTGGACCGCGAGCAGCTCGGCGAACGTCGCGTCGCGGGCGGTTCGGATCACCTCAGGGGTGACGCGCTCGTCGTACTCGTCGGCGCCGAACGACATCGCCTTCGTCGCCTCGCGGACGACCACCTGCGCGACCGGACCGACCTCCTCGTACCGTTCGAGCGCCTCGGCGCGCGTCTGGGGGGCGAACGTGCCTCTGGTCTCCATGGACACGATTGACCGGGGGCGGGCAAGGGCGTTCCGCTACGCGTCGGGGTCGGGGTCGGCGGAATCGGACTCCTCATCGGCGTCGTCTGCGGCCGCGTTTCTGGTCATCTCGCGCGCCTCGCGGAGCGCTTCGGCGACCGCTGGGTCGTCGACTGCGTCGGGGTCCGGGACGCCGGCCCCGGAAGCGGGGTCGGCGTGGCCGTGGTCGTGAGCGTGGTCTGAGGGAGCCGCGTCCCCGCCCGACCCCATTCCGACGTCCGGGCGGCCTCGGGGGACCGTGTCCTCGAACACCTCGTCGTACTCGGCGTCGTCGGCGTGCGGCGTCACCTCGGCCGCGAGTTCCGCCGGTTCGCGGTCGCTCCAGTCGTCGACGCGTTCGTCGAGCCACGCCTCGTGGTCGCCGCCGTGGAGCATCGCCGTGAACGCGAGGTGATGCGCGAGGTGTTCGCCGTCGCGCTGCGGGGTGTCGCAGACGGGGCACGCGTATCCCATGTCGGTCGAAGATTCGCGGGTGAGCCGTAAAGCCGCGTCGAAGGTGGAGCGCCCCGCGCCGAACGGCGACCGCTCGCGACCTCGCCCTGGGTCGTCGCGCGCGCTGACGCCACTATAACAGCAACTTTATCACTCGCACGGGGCGAAATTCGCATAAGACTACTCCGTTAGGAGGTCCAACAGTGACTGAAGCCAACACACAACCGGAGGTGAACATCGGTCTCGTCGGTCACGTCGACCACGGGAAGACGACGCTCGTACAGGCGTTGTCCGGCTCGTGGACCGACCAGCACAGCGAGGAGATGAAACGCGGCATCTCGATTCGGCTGGGGTACGCGGACGCGACGTTCCGGCGCTGCCCCGGCGTCGACGAGCCCGAGTGTTACACCGTCGACGAGGAGTGCGAGGACGGCTCCGAGAGCGAACCGATCCGAACGGTGTCGTTCGTCGACGCGCCGGGCCACGAGACGCTGATGGCGACGATGCTCTCGGGCGCGTCGATCATGGACGGGGCGGTCCTGGTCGTGAGCGCGACCGAGGATGTCCCGCAGGCCCAGACGGAAGAGCACCTGATGGCGCTCGATCTCATCGGGATCGAGAACATCGTCATCGCGCAGAACAAGGTCGACCTGGTGAGCCGAGACCGCGCCGTCGACAACTACGAGCAGATCCAGGAGTTCGTCGAGGGAACCGTCGCGGAGGACGCGCCGATCGTCCCCGTCTCGGCCCAGCAGGAGGTCAACCTCGACCTGCTCATCGACGCGGTCGAGTCCGAGATCCCGACGCCGGACCGCGACCCGGGCGAGAGCGCCCGGATGTACGCCGCCCGCTCGTTCGACATCAACCGCCCCGGCGCGACCGCCGAGGACCTGAAGGGCGGCGTCGTCGGCGGATCGCTCGTCAGCGGCGAGCTGTCGGTCGGCGACGGGCTGGAGATCCGACCGGGGCGCGAGGTGGACGAGGAAGGCCAGACGGAGTGGCGGCCGCTGGAGACGACCGTCCGGTCGCTCCAAGCCGGCAACCGCGACGTCGACACCGCCCACCCGGGCGGCCTCCTCGGCGTCGGCACCGGGCTCGACCCGAGCCTGACGAAGGGCGACGCCCTCGCCGGCCAGGTCGCCGGCGAGCCGGGGACGCTCCCCCCGACCCGCGAGGAGTTCGAGATGACGGTCGACCTGCTCGAGCGCGTCGTCGGCAAGGAGGACGACGAGAGCGGCGAGAGCGACATCGAGGAGATCAGCACCGGCGAGCCCCTGATGCTCACGGTCGGTACCGCGACGACGGTCGGCGCGGTGACGAGCGCGCGCGACGGTGAGTGCGAGGTGAGCCTCAAGCGGCCCGTCTGCGCCGAGGAGGGCGCACAGATCGCGATCAACCGGCGCGTCGGCGCGCGCTGGCGGCTCATCGGCGTCGGAACGCTCACGTAGCGTGGCCGACGACGCCCCCGCAGACGGTCCCGACGCGACGCCCGCGGACGACGACCGCGCAGAGGGGCTCGGGGGAAGCGGCGTTCCCGTCGTCGCGCTCGACGCGAGCGCGCTGATGGCGCCGGTCGAGGCCGACCTGCGGCTGTTCGAGGAGTTGGATCGGCTCCTCGGCGGCTACGAGACCGTGGTGCCGGCGGCGGTCCTGGCGGAGCTCGACGGGCTTCAGGCCGGGAACGGCGCGGAGGCGACCGCGGCGAGCGTGGGCGCGGACCTCGCGGAGCGGGCGGAGGCGGTGGAGACGGACGAATCGTACGCCGACGACGCGCTCGTCGCCTTGGCCGCGGCCGGCCGGGTCGACGCCGTCGTCACCAACGACGGCCCCCTCGCGAAACGGGTGCTGGCGGCGGACGCACCAGTAATCGGTTTAAGGGGTCGGAACACACTGGCGATAACGGAACCCTAGCGGCCGCGGACAACCAACAACATGTACAAACGAGTTCGACTCAAGGACACGGTCGAGGTCCCGCCGAAGCACTTGGCGGACGTCACCGACGAGCGGGTGAAAGCCCTGCTTCAGGACAAGCTGGAAGGACGGATGGACGAGGACGTCGGCAGCGTCGTGAGCGTCATCGAGGTTCACGACATCGGCGAGGGGGCGGTGTTACACAACCGGCCCGGCGTCTACTACGAGGCGGAGTTCGACGCGCTCACCTACGACCCCGACATGCAGGAGGTCGCCGACGGAACCGTCGTCGAGACGGTCGAGTTCGGCGCCTTCGTCGGGATCGGACCGGTGGACGGGCTGCTCCACGTCTCGCAGATCACCGACGAGTACCTCACGTTCGACGGCGCGAACCAGCAGCTCGCCTCGTCGGACTCCGACAAGACGCTCGGGGTCGACGACGCGGTGCGCGTCCGCGTCGTCACCAAGAGCATCGACGAGCGCAACCCCCGGGACTCGAAGATCGGGCTCACGGCGAAACAGCCCGGCCTCGGGAAGCACGGCTGGCTCGAAGGGCAGCGGAAGCACCGCGAACAGACCGGTGAGGAGGCCGACTGATGGCCGAGGACCGCCTGGCGTGCCGGGAGTGTCACCACGTCAACGACCCGGACGCTCAGACCTGCGCGCTCTGCGGGTCGTCGTCGCTGACGGAGGACTGGGCGGGCTACGTCATCATCACCAAGCCCGAGGACAGCGATATCGCCGAGGAGATGAACGTCTCCGAGGCGGGCGCGTACGCGCTCAAGGTGCGGTGACCCAACGCCGCGCCGCCGGACGAAGCCGATGAGCGACCCGCTCCTCACCCTCCCCGAATCGCTCCGCGACGCTTTCAAGGAGCCGCTGGGACCGGTGACGACGGACGCCGGCGCGCTCTTGGAGGCCGTCGACGAGGCCCGCGAGCGACGCGGCTCGTCCGCGGGGGGACCGCCGCAGCTGATCGCGGTCGGCGACGTGGTCACCTACCACCTTCGAGAGGCCGGCCGCGTTCCGGACGTGGCGTTGGTCGACGGGAAGACGGAGCGCGAGGCGGTCCGCGAGGAGATCGAGACCGCGCTCGCGGCGACGGAGGAGCGGCGGATCGCGGTCGAAAACCCGGCCGCGGCGCTGTCAGCGGCGCTGCTCGACGCGCTCGCCAAGGCGCTCGCGGCGGACGAGCCGGTGACGATCGAAGTGACCGGCGAGGAGGACCTGGCGGCGCTGCCGGCGATGCTCGCGGCCCCGGTCGGGTCCACCGTCGTCTACGGACAGCCCGGCGAGGGGATGGTCCGCGTCGCGGTCACGCCCGAAGCCCGGCGACGGGCTCGGGAACTGTTCGAGGGGCTCGCCGGCGACACTGCGGCCGGCTACGACGCCCTCGGCGTCGAGCTGAGTGAGAGCGACGATGGTGGCCCGGACGGGAGAGATCCGACGGATCCGGCGTGACGGCCGCCCGAGCGACGCGGCCTCGACCGGCGTCACTCGCCGTCGACCGCGACGACGGTCGCCGTGAGGACCCCGAGACCGGCGATCAGTCCGGCCGCCGTCGCTAGCAGGGGCGTCGTCGGAATCGCTCCCATGGAGAGGTACGGCTCGACGCCGTTGCGGCGGAGCGCTTCGAGGGCCTCGACGCCCCAGTGCCCGCTCGCCAGCAGGACCAAGCCGACGCCGACGCCGAGTCCGCCGGTGACGAAGCCGATCCCGGTCAGCGCGTCCTCGAGGGCGAGGAACGTCCAGACCTGGTCGTCGCTCGGTTCGGGACCGCGCGCGAGCCGGCGCTGGAGCGCGACGAGCCCGAGGCCGGCTCCGCCGGCGGCGACCGTCCCCGCCAACACGACTGCCACGACGCCGAGGTGGGCGGCGAGCGGCGGCCCGGAGAAGTTCGCCTCGCGGACGGCCGGGGGGAGGGTCGCGACGAGCGGGCCCGTCAGTGCCCCGAAGAGAGCCAGCGTCCCGCAGATCCGGGCCTTTCGGACGGGGGACAGCGGGACGACGACGTTCGCCGCCCGAGTGAGTTCGTACTGCGACCGGTCGGTAGGGTCGAATCGGGTGTCATCTGACATCCGCGTGGTAACGGTACGCACGCACCGGAGGGGGGAAACCCTGACGCCGAACAGTGTGTCTCGTCGGCGGTCGGTCCGGAGTTCGGCGGCGACACCCCCGCTTCGAAATCCTTTTACAGCTTTCGAGGGGATATACGCCTAACTGAACCATGGACGTCGATATCATCTCCGAGGAGGAGAACCCGATGCTGCACCGCACGGACATCCGTTTCGAGACGACCCACGAGGAGGCCACGCCCTCCCGACTGTCGGTCCGCGACTCGCTGGCGGCGAAGCTCGACAAGGACTCCGAGGAGGTCGTCGTCCACGAGCTCGACACGAAGTTCGGCATGCGCAAGACGGTCGGCTACGCGAAGGTGTACGACTCCGCGGCCGACGCGCTGGATGTCGAGCAGGACCATATGCTCGAGCGCAACAAGATCGGCGGCGACGAGGCGGACGCCGAGGAAGCGTAACTCCGCCGGATGCGCGTTCTCGGCATCGAGGGTACCGCGTGGTGCGCGAGCGCCGCGCTGTACGACGCCGAGGCCGACTCAGTTCTCATCGAATCAGACCCATACGAGCCGGATAGCGGCGGCATTCACCCGCGCGAGGCCGCCGAACACATGTCGGAGGCGATCCCGGAGGTGGTCGATAGCGTCCTGACCGCCGCCGAGGAGCGACACGGTCCGGACGCGGTCGACGCGGTCGCCTTCTCTCGCGGCCCCGGGCTCGGTCCCTGCCTCCGGATCGTCGGGACCGCGGCGCGGTCGCTCGCCGGGACGCTCGGCGTCCCGCTCGTCGGCGTCAACCACATGGTGGCACACCTCGAGATCGGTCGCCACCGCTCCGGCTTCGACAACCCGGTCTGTCTGAACGCCTCCGGCGCGAACGCGCACCTGCTCGGTTACCACGACGGGCGGTACCGGGTCCTCGGCGAGACGATGGACGCCGGAGTGGGCAACGCGATAGACAAGTTCACGCGCCACGTCGGGTGGAGCCACCCCGGCGGACCGAAGGTGGAGTCGGCGGCCGCCGAGTTCGCGACGGGCGCGGGCGAGGTCGGCAGCGAGGGGGAAGGGACCGGAGGCGAGGAGGGGTCGGCCGCCGAGACCGACCTCCTCGATCTCCCCTACGTGGTCAAGGGGATGGACTTCTCGTTTTCGGGGATCAGCTCGGCCGCCAACGACGCCGCGGACAGCGGCGTCCCCGTCGAGGAGATCTGCTTTTCGCTCCAGGAGCACGTGTTCGCGATGCTGACGGAGGTCTCGGAGCGCGCGCTGTCGCTGACCGGCGCGGACGAGCTCGTGTTGGGCGGCGGCGTCGCACAGAACGACCGGCTGCGGGAGATGTTGGCGACGATGTGCGAGGCCCGCGGCGCCGACTTCCACGCGCCGGAACCGCGATTCCTCAGGGACAACGCCGGGATGATCGCCGTGTTGGGCGCGAAGATGGCCGCCGCCGGGGACACCGTCCCGATCGCGGAGTCCGCGGTCGACCCGAGCTTCCGGCCGGATCAGGTGCCGGTGACGTGGCGAGACGGGGAGTCGGTCGCGCGCGGACGCGGGGGGACCGAGTCGCGAAGCGCGGCGCGCGACGCGGAGGCGGACCGCCGCGGCGCGGAGGCGACCGTGACGGTCGAGGGGACGGACGGCGACCGGCGCGTGGTCAAGCGACGGGTGCCGAAGTCGTACCGACACCCCGAACTCGACCGGACGATCAGGCGCGACCGGACCGTCGCGGAGGCCCGGCTGACGAGCGAGGCGCGGCGCGCTGGCGTGTCGACGCCGCTCGTGTACGACGTCGACCTCGCGGAGGCGACGTTGACGCTCCAGCACGTCGGGGAGCGCGACCTCGCGGCCGCCCTCGACGAGGGGACGGCGGAGGCCGTCGGTCGCCACCTCGCGCGGCTCCACGGCGCCGAGATGGTCCACGGCGACCCGACGACGCGGAACGTTCGGGTGTCGAAGCGCGGCGAGCGCACGGAACGCGACGGGCGGTCGAGCCCGCCGCCCGAGACGTACCTCATCGACTTCGGGCTCGGCTACCACACGGGCCACGTCGAGGACCACGCGATGGACCTCCACGTGTTCGAGGGGTCGGTCCGGGCGACCGCGACGGAACCCGGCCCGTTGCTAGCGGCGTTCGAGAGCGGGTACGAGGCCGTCGGCGACGAAGCGGTCCTCGACCGACTCCGAGACGTGGCGGACCGCGGCCGCTACCGGTGACGAACCGCCGGCTCGGCCGGGGTCAGAGCCCTGACCGGCGACGGCCGCAGCGCCGTTCCGATCGGCGCGCCGGGTCGCCACGATTTATGGTGTCGGCCGACAGATAGACTCGTATGGCAGACAAACCGTCTTCGGGAGAGGTTCTCGGGATCCCGTACAACTTCGAGCGGCCGAGCCTCGGTCGACTGCTCTCGTCGTACTGGCAGCCCGGCAAGGGGATGCTCGTCGAGAAGCCGTTCGGCATCGGCTACACGCTGAACCTCGCCAACTGGCGGTCGTGGATCGTCCTCGCGGTCGCCGGCGGGCTCTACTACCAGCAGCAGCAGTCCGGCGGCGCCGACCTGTCCGGCGGTTCCGACGAGGACGCCGCCGACGACGGCGACGGACCGGTCGAAGTGATCGTCGACGACGACTGACGCCGTGCGCGACGGCGGGTGAGAGACGGCACCGCGATCACCGGTTTTCACCGCTGATTCCGCGTCGGTTTCTTTTAAATATCAGCAGGATGAAGGAGAGGTAATGAAAGTCCAGTTCGAGTGCTCGTGTTCGGAGGAGATCTCCGAGTTCACCCGCGGCGAGACGAGCCGGGGAGTCCACGTCGAATGCGGGAACTGCGGCGCAGTGTACGCCGTGACGATCACCGAGTTGGAGTAGCGGGCGGCGACGCGGACTCGAATCGGAGCCGGACTGTCGTACCGTCGTCGGTCGCGTCGAACCGGACGGTTCCCCCCTGCGTCTCGCACATCCACTTGACGAGCCACAGCCCGATGCTGCTCGCGTGCGAGAGCGGCGTCTCCTCTTCCGCCTGTAAGACCTCACGCTCGTCGGGGGGAATCCCCGGGCCGTTGTCGATGACCTCCAGACAGGTGGTCGTCCCGTTCTCGCGGATCGTCGCCGTCACGCGGCGCGTCGCGCCGTCGTTGTGGGTGACCGCGTTCTCGAACACCTCGCGGATCGGGAACTCGACGGTGTCGTCCGCGCGGATCCACGCCTCAGAGGGGGTCTCGACGGTGAGCGCGGCGCCGTCGGCGTCGACGACGTCGAGCGCCTCGTGGACCGCGGCGACGAGGTCGACGCGGCCGTCCGGTCGCTCGGGCGACGCGTCCTCGATGACGCGGAGCTTCTCGCTTATCTCGACGATGTCGTCGGTCGTCTCCCGGACCGTCTCCAAGCACTCTCGACTCCGCTCGTCGTCGATCCGGTCGGCCAGCAGGTCGGTGTACCCCCGGATCACGTTGAGATCGTTGCGGACGTTGTGCCGAAACACACGACTCAGAACCTGTATCTGCTGGTTAGAGGTTTCGAGGTTTCGGTGCGCGGTCTCCGCCCGTTGGCGGTGGTGCGTGACCGCTCCATAGAGGAGCCCGCCGGACCCGGCGACGAGTAGCCAGTCCCCGACGAGACGCGTCGGCGTCCACCCGCCCGCGACCCCAATCGTCGACGCGACGGCGAGGTCGACCGCGACCGCGGACGCTGCCGCGATACACAGGTACGCCGCCGTGAGGGCGGTCGCCGACCGCCCGTGGAGTAGGTCCGGAATATATTTCATTTATATCTAATTTAACTCCAAACGAATTTTCCGTTCACGGAACACCTTGACGGCCGACGGCTTAAGTTTTGACCGCCAGTCGGGGAGGCGACCGCGGCGGCGCGGTCACCACGAGGCGCAGTCAGGACAGACGAAGGCGTCGTCGTCGCGCCAGCGGCGGTCGACACGCTCGCCGCACCGGTCGCACTCGGCGCCGTCGGCGTGCCACGTCGAGGTGGCGGTCGCGGGAGCGGCGTCGGTCGCGGGAGCGGCGTCGGTCGCCTCGTCGGGGTCGACGCCGTCACCTTCCGCGTCGTCCGGAGCGCTCTCCGCGGACTCGTCGCCGTCGTCGTCCGCGGCGAAGTCGTCGAGCGAGCGGTCCTCGGTCATCTACGCCTCCCGTCGGAGCCGGTCGACGACGTAGTCGCGCTCCAGCTCGCCGAGGAACTCCCCGAGCCGCGGCCCTTGCGTGTCGTCGAAAAAGAGGCGGTAGCCCGCCGCGAAGAACTCGCTCACCTCGATGTCGTGGTCGCGCGCAGTCTCGTACATCGCCCCTTGGATCTCCTCCCCGTCGTGGCCGGCCGCGACGAAGTCGGCGAGGTCGTCGAGCGCGGCCGCGACGTCTCCGTCGAACTCGACCGCGGGGAGGTCGGTCTGGAGCCGGTAGTCGTACTCGTTCCCCGTCCGCTCGGCCCAGTTCCGCGCCTGCTCGACGCGGGCGAGCGCGGCGTCGACGATGTCGGCGTCGGCGTCGTCCGGGATATGGCCCTCGTCGCGGGCGAGGCGCTCGCGGAAGTCGGGGTCGTCGACCATGCCGAGCACCGCCGCGAACGTGTACGGGAGCCGGATCGGCTTCTCCGTCGGCGGGTCGTCGGGCCGGCCGACGACGAACGGGTAGGCGCGCTCGGCGAAGGCGACCAGATCCGGGTCGTCGACCTCGCCGAAGTAGGCGCGCTCGAACCGGTCGAAGCGGTCGACCAGTTGGTCGAGCCGCTCAATGTCGAGGTCGCGGGCCTTCTTCGGGTGGAGCGCGAAGAAGTAGCGCAACACCTCGGGCTCGATCAGCTCCAGGAGCTCTTGGACCGTGACGACGTTGCCCTCGGAGGAGGAGAACGCGTCGCCGTTGAGCGTGAACCACTCATATACCATCGGCACGGGCGGCTCCTCGCCGAAGACGTTCCGCGCGACGTCGACGCCGGAGGGCCACGACCCCTCCGCGTGGTCCTTACCGAACGGCTCGAAGTCGACGCCGAGGACGCCCCACTGCGCGGGCCACTCCAACCGCCACGGGAGCTTTCCCTCGCGGAACGTCGCGGTGCCCTCGTGGCCGCACCCCTCGATCGTGTTGCCGCCGGCGTCCATGTCGGTACAGACGTAGTCGACGGTCTCGGCCTCTGCGTCGATCGCCGTCACCGTCTCCGTGACCTTGCCGCACTCCGCACAGACCGGGTTGAACGGGACGTACTCGTCGTCAACTTTGTCCTGATACGGGGAGAGCACCTCGCGGACGCGCTCGACGTCGGCGAGTACCGTCCGAATCGCCTCGTCGAAGTCGCCGTCGGCGTACAGATCGGTGTTCGAGAGCATCTCGACCGGGACGTTCAGGCGGTCGGCGTCGGCCTTGAGCAGGCCCGCGAAGTGGGCCGCGTACGACTCGGCCTCGCCGAACGGGTCCGGGATCTCGGTGTACGGCTTCCCGAGGTTGCGGCCGAGCGCGCCCGCGTCGACCTCGCCGAGCCCGACGATCTCGCCGTCCGCGTTCGCCAGCTTGCGCGGGACCTTCCGCAGCGGGTCCTTGTCGTCGGAGGTGAACACCTGCCGGACCTCGTGGCCGCGGTCGCGGAGCACCTCGGCGACGAAGTAGCCGCGCATGATCTCGTTGAAGTTCCCGAGGTGCGCGACGCCGGACGGCGAGACACCGCCCTTGATCACGATCGGCTCGTCGGGGTCGCGGGCCTCGACCTCGTCGGCGACGACGTCGGCCCAGAAGGCGTGGAAGGTCTCGGTCGACTCCTCGGCGGCGTCCTCGCCGTCGTCGAGGGCGGACCCCCCGGAGAGGATGTGCGGGGAGTCGTCGGGGGCGGCGGACGCGTCGTCGGAGGCGTCGTCCGCGCTCATCGTGCCTCCGTCCAGCGGCTCGGTTCGCCGGCGCCCGGGGGGACCACGTCCGTTCCGGTGTGATCGCCGCGCAGCACGGCGTCGACGACGGCGCTCGGGTCGGTCCCGTCGAGCACGATCGACCGGAGTTCGGCCCGGTCGATCAGCTTCGCCGCGAGGAGGTCGACGGGGGCGGACGCGCCGGCGTCGCGGCTCATCGGGAGGACGACCTCGACGAGCTCGGCCGGCGACAGCTCCGCGAACTGCGCCGCGTCGGGGTCGGCGTTGGGGTCGGCGTCGTACACCCCGTCGGCGCTCGTCGCGTACACGAGCAGGTCGGCGTCGACGGACTCGGCGAACGCGGCGGCGACCGCGTCGGTCGTCTGCCCCGGCGTGACGCCGCCCATCACCGACACCTCGTCGCGGCGGAGGGCCGCCGCCGCCTCCTCGGTGTCGACCGCGGGCGCGAGGCTCGCGCGCTCGCCGAGGGCGGCGATCAGCAGCCGGGCGTTGAGCCGGGTCGTCCCGATCCCAAGCCGGTCGAGCTCGACCTCGTTGGCTCCGATCTCGCGGGCCGTCTCGATGTACTCGCGGGCGACGCCGCCGCCGCCGACGACGACCCCGACCTCGCAGCCGTCGGTGACCAGCCGTTCGATCGCCTCGGCGTACGCGGCCACGCGCTCGGGGTCGAGGTCGGGCGCGAGCACGCTCCCGCCGACAGAAACGACGATTCTCATTGCCGAGGAGTACCCCTGTCGCAGTCTTAAGGATTGTCAAGCCCGGACGCGGTGGAAGCGGCCCCGAGCCCGATCCGGCCCGACGCGTCGGGCGGGAAACGCCTAAATCGGTCGCGGCCCGCTCTCGGGTATGCGACCGATATCGATCGTCGGCGACGGGGCGGCGACGCTGGCCCGGCGGCTCGCGGACCGACTCGACGGGCGAGTCGCCGTCGTGGAGCGCGACGACGACCCGAACGGCGCCCCCGAGAGCGACTCGACACGGAGCGACCCGGCCGCGGACGGGGGGGTCGTCGGTCCGGCGCAGCGCTCGGGCCCGGACACCGCCGTCGCGTTCGACGCAGACGGGAACTGGCGCGGTCGGGGGAGTGTCGAGGGGTTCGACGACCTGCTCGACGGGCTCGCCCCCGACCACGACTACCTGCTGGCGGTCGGCGAGCCGCGGTTGCGCGTGCCCGCGGTCCTCCTCGGGTCCGACCCGGACCCGGAGCGCGTGCCGGGGACGGTCGTCGCGAGCGCGACCGCCCCCGACGGGGTCGACCTCGGCGACGTCGTCGCCGACCTCGACAGCGCGGAGCCGTGGATCACCCGTGAGACGCTGGTGCGCCGCGCCGAGGCGTCGCCGGACGCGGACCGGGCGGGGGCGATAGCGACGTTCACCGGCCGCGTGCGCGCCCGCGACGGTCCGGACGACGACCGGACGACGCACCTCGCGTTCGAGAAGTACGACGGGGTCGCCGAGGATCGGATGGCCGCCATCGCGGAGGAGCTAGCGGCCCGCGATGGGGTCTTCGACGTGCGGATGCACCACCGCACCGGCGTGATCGAGGCGGGTGAGGACATCGTCTTCGTGGTCGTGCTGGCCGGGCACCGCGGGGAGGCGTTCCGGACGGTCGAAGACGGGATCGACCGGCTGAAAGACGAGGTGCCGATCTTCAAGAAAGAGGCGACGGAGTCGGAGACGTTCTGGGTCCACCGCCGGGACTGACCGGCGCGCGGCGTCGCCGCTTCCGGTTTCGTCGCGGCCGCGATCGGTCCCAAGAGGTCGTCTCGGCGGTCGCGGGGAGGACGCGCGAGCGCGCCGAGACCGAGAATACGCGGCGCTTTTTGTTTCTTTCCGGCCGTCGGACCGGACGGCGGCGAGTTACTCGCGTACCGAGTCAGCGACGGAGAAAACGTGTTCAAAACGGGTTATAAAATTTCTAGCGCGTTCTAGAAGCGTTGTAAAGAGTCCGTCAGACACGTTTTACCCCGGCGAGTTCGGTGAAACGCCCTGAAACCCCCTGAACGTCGCCCAACGGTGACGCCTTTATAACACCCTCCGGGAGCAAGGGTGAGGTGTACTATGAGCGCGACTGCGAACCCCTCCACGAACGCGAGCGCGAACGACGACCGCAGCAAGGAAGAGCGGCTGAAGCAGTACCTGCTCGACCGCGCCCAAGACGGCGAGATGTACTTCAAGGGGAAGTTCATCTCCGACGACGTCGACCTCTCGCCGAAGGAGATCGGCGCCCTGATGGTGAAGCTCCGCGACTCGGCGACGGAGCTCACCGTCGAGAAGTGGTCGTACACGGGCGCGACGACCTGGCGCGTCGAACCCGCCTGAGGGACGCGCTCCGCCGACCGACGAACGCAGTACCGCTCCGAGGCGCACTCGGTTCACGAACCGGTCCCCGTCCCGCGCTTTTCTGACCGCGAGCGCGTCCGCGTCGAGTTCCGCCGGCCCACGCGCCGCGCCGTGTTTGCGGTACCCGTGCCCGCCGACGCGGGGTTTATACTCGCCGACCAGCTACGACCCCACGATGCCAGAACACGAGGACGCGGCGACGGCCGGCGACGGCGCGCCGCGTCCGGAGCCGCTCCGGACGTTCTTTCGGATCGACGAGGTCCGCCGCGAGGACGGTCGCGTGCGATACCGCGGCGAGTCGTACGTCCCGGAGCGGACGCTGTTGCGCAAGCTGACCCCCCACTTTCGAGAGGCAGGGTACGAGGTCGACGTGGAGGTCGTCGACGGCGGCCACGTCGTCGTCGCGACGCCGTTCGACCGCGGCCGGGACGGGATCCCGTGGGTGAACGTCGCCATGTTCGCGGCCACGCTGCTGTCGACGCTGTTCGTCGGCGCGTACGGCTGGTACTACGTGCCGCTCGCGGAGATCCAGTCGAACCCCCTGACGCTGCTCCGGGCGTGGCCGTTCACGGCCGCCGTTCTCGGGGTGTTGATGACCCACGAACTCGGCCACTACGCCGCCGGTCGCTACCACGGCGTCCCCGTCTCGTTGCCGTACGTTATCCCCTTCATCTTCCCGTTCGGCACGCTCGGCGCGGTGATCCGCATCCGCGGCCGGATGCCGTCGCGGAAGGTCCTCTTCGATATCGGCGCGGCGGGACCGATCGCGGGGCTGTTCGCGACCGTCGTCGTGACCGCGATCGGCCTCTCGCTCGACCCGATCCAGGTGCCGGCGGAGCTCGCGAACTCGTCGGGCGCGGTGATCCGGTTCAACAACCCGCCACTCTTGGACTTCATCGCCGGCGCCCTCGGCCAGCCGACGAGCTACGGCGACCCGCGGCTCACCGCCCACCCCGTGGTGATCGGCGGGTGGGTCGGGATGTTCTTCACCGTCCTGAACCTCCTCCCGGTCGGCCAACTCGACGGCGGCCACATGGTCCGGGCGATGCTCGGGCCGCGACAGGAGACGGTGGCGGCGCTCGTCCCCGGCGCGCTGTTCGCCATCGCCGCCTACCTCTACTTCTGGCGGGGGCTCGGCCTGAACGAGTCGGTGGGTCTGTGGGCGTTCTGGGGCGTGTTCGCGACGGTCATCGCGTTCAACGGACCCGCGAATCCGGCCGACGAGGACGGACTGGGGCTGCCGCGGATCGCGGTCGGGGCCGTCACGTTCGCCGTCGGCGCGCTCTGTTTCCTCCTCGTCCCGATTCAAGTCATCGGCGCGTGACACCGCGATGCCCTCGATAGCACGGCTGCCGTCGCTGGTTCGGTCGCGCGTCGAGCGGCTCGGCTTTCGAACCCTGTACCGGCTCGCCGACCTGACGTACGCGCTCGGCGTCGCGACGCCGAAGCGGACCGTCGCCGGCACGTACTGGAGCTACGAGCCGACGAACCCCCACGGCGACGACCCCGGACTGGCCGCGCTCGACCGTCTCCCGGAGGACGCGGTGATCCTCGACGTGGGCGCGCACGTCGGCGAACACGCGATCCCGCTGACCCGCGGGACCGACCGTCGCGTAGTGGCGTTCGAGCCGAACGGCGAGAGCGCGGACCGGCTGGCGCGGAACGCCGAGCGGAACGGGCTCGGCGATCGGCTCGACCTCAGGCGGGCGGGCGCGGGCGACGCGAACGCGACGCTTACCTTCTATCGGTCGACGTTCTCGAAGTGCTCGGCGTTCGACCGCGATCTGGCGACGAGGTGGGGCGCGAGCGTCGCCGGGACGGAGTCGGTCCCGGTCCGACGGCTCGACGAACTCGTCGAGGGCGTCGGCGACGAGAGAGCCGACGGGGGCGGGACAGTCCCGCCGCCGGACGCCGTGAAGGTCGACGTCGAGGGGCGCGAGGGGGCGGTCCTCCGGGGCGCGGCGGAGACGCTCGCGACGTACCGTCCGCTGCTCGTCGTGGAGGTCCACGAGTCGGGGTCAGCGGAGGGAGGCGCGGCGGACGAGGGGACGATGAGCCCGGACCCCGCCGCCCTCCGCGAGTGGCTAACGGCGCGGGAGTACGCGGTCGAGGAAGCGGAAGACGTGTGGATCTGTCGGGCGACAGGAGAGTCGGCAAAAGGCCGCTGAGTCGGTCGCCGCGCCGCCGGTCCGGTCGCTGTGCCGTTGAGTGGCGCCCCGTCGCCGAGTCAGTCGTCGCGCCGCTGTTTCATCCCCTGGCGGGTGAACTGCGGCGTGGTGCGGAGTCCCCGCTTCTTCCGGAACGACCGGTACAAGGCGATCGCGAGCGGCGAGGCCAGCGCGAGGACGACGAGCGCGAGCCGCCAGTTGTTCGCGAACGAGTAGAGGATCGTCGCCGAGAGGACGCCGACGGCGAGTAGCACCGAGTAGGCGATCCGCATCGCCAGCTTCTCTAAGACCTTCGTGTCGTCCTCTAAGACGACGTTGACCGTCAGGTCGTCGCGGTTGGCGCGGTCGAGGAACTCGTCGGCCTTCGGCGGGACCGTGAACAGCGCCTCGGTGGTCTGTTGTACCTGTCGGCCGGCGTCTTCGGCGAGGTCGCGGGCGGTCTGCTCGTAGTACCCCTCCTCGCGGAGGTAGTCGGTCGCCGTCGAGATGAAGTCGAACTCGGGGTCTAAGGTGACACAGACCCCCTCGACGACGGTGGCGACCCGGAGGACCAAGGCGAGGTTCGGCGGGAGCCGGAGCGGGAACTCGTAGATGGACGACTCCACCTGCTCGATGATCTGGTTCACCTGGTACTGCTCGACGTCCTCGCCCCGGACGTCGGCGATGGCGAGCTCCATCACGTTCCCCATCACCTCGCGGTCGGCCTCCGGCGAGAGGGTCCCCATCGAGATGAGCGTGTCCAGGATGGCGTCGATGTCCTGCCGCGCGACCGCGACGTAGAACTCGACGATCTTCTCCTGGACGAACGGGTCCACCCGCCCCGCCATGCCGAAGTCGTAGAAGATCACGGACCCGTCGTCCGCGACCGCGAGGTTCCCCGGGTGGGGGTCGGCGTGGAACACGCCGTCGTCGATGATCATCTGGAGGTACACTTCCTGGAGGATCTCCGCGATCGCCGTCCGGTCGTGACCAGCCTCGTCGAGCGCGTCGATGTCGCTGATCTTCGTGCCCGGGACGTACTCCATGGTGAGCACCCGCGGCCCCGACACCGACTCGTACGTCTCCGGGATCCGGATCCGATCGTTGTCCGCGAAGTTGCCGCGGATCTCCTCGAGCATCGTCCGCTCGCGGGCGTAGTCCATCTCCTCGCGGATCGTCTTGGCGAACTCGTCGGCGAGGTTCTCCAGGGAGAACGACCGGCCGGCGCCGGTGAACCGCTTGACCAGCGGGATCGACCAGCGGATCGTGCGGAGGTCGGCCTCGACGAGCGACTCGATGCCGGGGCGACGCACCTTCACCGCGACCTCGTCGCCCTCGTAGGTGGCGGTGTACACCTGCCCGAGGCTCGCGCCGCTTATCGGGTCGCGGTCGAAGTCGTCGAACGTCTCGTCGACCGGCCCGAACTCGTCTTCGAGGACGACTCGCGACTCCTCCCACGGCGCGGGGGGAACGTCGTCTTGGAGTCCCTCCAAGACCTCGATGTACGCCGGGGGAAGGATGTCGGGACGCGTCGAGAGGATCTGTCCGAGTTTGATGAACGTCGGCCCGAGCGTGAGCAGGATGTCGAGCAGCACCGCGGCGCGCTCGCGCTGGGTCTCGGCGTCGACCTCTCGGCTCCCGCCGAACAGGAAGTACCGGCGGCGGTCACGCCAGTAGGCGACGATAAGCGGCGAGAACTGCCGCAGGACGACGACGAACCGCCAGTAGGCGCGAAGGTTGACCAGCGTGACCACCCGTCAGGCGTCGCCCTCGTCGTCCGCGTCGTCGACGGGGATGGTCCGGGAGACGTCGCGCTCTCGCTTGGGGAGGGAGATTTCGAGGACGCCGCGGTCGATCTCGGCGTCGGCGCCCGCGCCGTCGGCGTCGTTCGGGAGGGGGAGTTCCGCGTCGAGGAACAGCGGGCGGTCCTCCCGGACGTACTCGAACCCGTCGGGGACGGCCTTCTCGCGGCGACCCTCGATGTCGATACGACCGTCCTCGACGAGCACCTCGGTCGTCGCTGCGGTCGCGCCCGGGAGGTCGACGACGAGGACGTACCCGTCGTCGGACTCGAGGAGGTCCGCAAACACCGCGTCCGGGAGGTCCCGGAGCGCGTCGCGTAGCGCTGACATAGGGGTCGGTAGGATCGCCGCGGCGAAAAACCTGTGGAAAAGGCGGATCGGGGCGGGAGATCCACCGCGGGTGACGCGGAGCGAGTGTCGCGGGTAGCGCGGAGCGAGTGGGGCTCCCGGGGGAGGCGGCTCAGTCGCGGTCGCCCATGTCGAGGTCGAACTTCCCGAGGTCGTCCCCCTGCGACTCGCCGGGGAGGATGTCGCCGAGGCCCGCGCCGAACGCCGCCGCGGCCCAGACGACCGCGACCCGGCTGACCCGTTCGAGCGCGGTGGGGTCGCCCTCGTGGAGGCGCCCCCAGAACAGCAGCATGGCCGCCGACGTGGCGAGCGAGACGAGGAGGACCCCGGCGTAGCGGCGCGGGATGACGCCGAGGATCGGGTGGTGGATCGCGATCTGCCGGAAGTCGGCGTAGTAGAGGAGCCCGGCGGTCGCGACGAAGACGAAGCCGACGTGGCCGATCAGGAGGACCGGGACGCCCGCGACGGTCGTCGCCGCGAACCAGGCCGCGATCTCGAAGACGCCGCCCTCGACGAGCAGCGGGAGCGCGAACAGCACCGCCCCGACGAACGACTCGGCGAGGTCTCTGGAGGTGTACTTCGTGATCCGCTCCGCGAGCGCGCCGCTCCCGGGCATCCGCTCGACGAGCGAGATCGTCTGTCGAACCTCCTCGCGCTCGTGGCCCTCGTCGACCGTGTCGCGCAGGGCGTCGAGCTTCGCGAGCAGGTCGTCGATGTCGGGGTCGCCCGGGGGCGGTTCGGCCGGAGGCTGTTCGGCGCCCGCCGGCGCTCCGGACCCGTCGGCACGGCCGGTATCGCCGTCGTCGCTGTCGACCATGTGCCCACGGGACGCGCGACCGACCTAAATCTCGCGGCGGTCGGCTGGTCCACGCGGTCGCGAGCCGACGACCGGCGGGACGGGCGGCCTACAGCCGACCGAGGAACGCGGAGAGCGCGTCGTTGAAGACGGTCGGCGCTTCGAGCATCGCGAGGTGCGCGGCGTCGGGGACCTCCGCGAGCTCTCCGGCCGGGATCCCGTCCGCGAGGTACTCATGGTACGCGGGCGGCGTGAGCTCGTCGTGCGCGCCGACGAGCGCGAGCGCCGGGACGCCGATCTCGTCGAGTCGCTCCCGGACGTCGAACCGGTGGCAGGTGAGGAAGTCGCGTTCGGTGACCGCTCGCCCGCACTCGCGCATGGCCGCCTCGGAGAGCTCGACGTACTCGGGCGGCGCGTCGTGGAAGAGGCGGTCCGGCTCGTGGAGCAGCGAGACGGCCCGCTCGAAATCGTCGGCGAGCGCGCCGCGGAGGGGCTCGGCCACCGCGAGCTTCGCGCCCGTGCCCGCGAGGACGAGGCCGTCGAGCGCGAGGTCGCGCTCTAAGGCGACCCGCAGCGCGACCGCGCCGCCGAGGGAGTTGCCGCAGAGGACTGTCGCCCCCGTCTCCTCCGCGACGGCGATCACGTCGTCCGCGTACGCGTTGAGCGTCTCGGGGCCGGCGGGTGTCGCGACGTCGTCGCTGTCGCCGTGCCCGGAGAGGTCGACGGCGACGCTCGAAACCCGGTCGGCCAGCCTAGCCTGCGACTTCCAGATGTCTTTCGTGCCGCCGCTGCCGTGAACGAAGCAGACAGTCGGCCCGTCGCCGCCGCGGTCGAAGCGGCGGTACGCCGTCGCGCGACCGTCGTGGGTGACCCGTTCCATGTCCGGGCGGTTCGGCGCCGAACGGTATAAGCGCCCGAGGGAGCCGACGCGCGCTCGGCGACTCGATCGGCGCCGCGGGTCCGACCGCACGACGGCGGACGGTCGGCGGTGGAATCGCTCGAACCGCTACACTACCGTTAGTACAAAGAAGCACTCACGTCATGCGATTTTGAGCGTCAAGTTTAAATACTTACGCGACTAACTCGTAGTTAGGATGAATCACATACAGACCCGATCGACCGGCGACGGCGCGCTGCTGCGCCGGTACGAGTACGACGACGGCTGGACCGTCGCCGCCGACCTCGACGTCGACGACGAGGCCGTCACCGTCGACACCGTCGGCGAGACGGCGATCGTCGTCGTAGAGGGACCGGACGGGCCGGTCGAATCGGAGTTCGAGCTGCCCGGGACGGCCGCCGACGTGGCGGTGAACAACGGCGTGCTCACCGTGGAGGGCGACCGATGAAGCTCACTGTCAAGCCGCTGAAACAGAAGGACGCCGGCCGTCGCCTGGCGGCAATCGACCGCGTCGCGGCCGACGAGCTCGGGCTCTCCGGCGGGGACATCGTCCGCGTCGAGAGCGCCGGCGGGGCGGCGATCGCCCGCGTCTGGCCCGGCTACCCCGAGGACGACGGGACGGGCGTGATCCGCATCGACGGGCGCCTCCGCCAGGAGGCCGACGTGGGGATCGACGACCGCGTCACCGTCGAGGACGTCGACGTCTCGCGGGCGGACGCGGTGACGATCGCCTTCCCCAGCCAGCTGCGGGTGCGGGGGCAGATCGCCCCGTTCATCCGGGACAAGCTCTCCGGTCAGCCGGTGACCGAGGGGCAGACGATCCGGACCTCGCTCGGCTTCGGGCTGATGGGCGGCCAGTCGCAGGCGGTCCCGATGAAGATCGCCGAGACGAGCCCCGGCGGCACGGTCGTCATCACCGACGAGACGGAGATCAGCATCTCCGAGATCTCCGCCGAGGAGATCGCCGACCGCGGCGAGGCCGCGGGCGGCACCGGCGAGGGGCCGGACGTGACCTACGAGGACATCGGCGGGCTCGACGACGAGCTCGAACAGGTCCGCGAGATGATCGAGCTCCCGATGCGGCACCCGGAGCTGTTCAAGCGCCTCGGCATCGACCCGCCGAAGGGCGTCCTGCTCCACGGCCCGCCGGGCACTGGGAAGACGCTGATCGCGAAGGCGGTCGCCAACGAGATCGACGCGAACTTCCACACGATCTCCGGCCCGGAGATCATGTCGAAGTACTACGGCGAGAGCGAGGAGCAGCTCCGCGAAGTGTTCGAGGAGGCGTCCGAGGAGTCGCCGTCGATCATCTTCATGGACGAGCTCGACTCCATCGCGCCCAAGCGCGAGGAGGCGGGCGGCGACGTGGAGCGCCGCGTCGTGGCGCAGCTGCTCTCGCTGATGGACGGGCTCGAAGAGCGCGGCGAGGTCGTCGTCATCGGGGCGACGAACCGCGTCGACGCCATCGATCAGGCGCTCCGACGGGGCGGCCGCTTCGACCGCGAGATCGAGGTGGGCGTCCCCGACCGGGACGGTCGCAAGGAGATCCTTCAGGTCCACACGCGGAACATGCCGCTGACCGATAGGATCGACCTCGACGAGTACGCCGAGAACACGCACGGCTTCGTCGGGGCCGACCTCGAATCGCTGGCGAAGGAGTCCGCGATGCACGCACTGCGGCGCATCCGCCCGGAGATCGACCTCGAATCGGACGAGATCGACGCCGACGTGCTGAACAGCATCCAGGTGACCGAGTCGGACTTCAAGGAGGCGATCAAGGGGATCGAACCCTCCGCGCTGCGGGAGGTGTTCGTGGAGGTCCCCGACACCACCTGGGACGACGTCGGCGGCCTCGGCGACACGAAAGAGCGGCTCCGCGAGACGATCCAGTGGCCGCTCGAGTACCCCGAGGTGTTCGACGAGCTCGACATGCAGGCCGCGAAGGGCGTCCTGATGTACGGCCCGCCGGGCACGGGGAAGACCCTGCTCGCGAAGGCCGTCGCCAACGAGAGCGAGTCCAACTTCATCTCGATCAAGGGGCCCGAGCTGCTGAACAAGTACGTGGGCGAGTCCGAGAAGGGCGTCCGCGAGGTGTTCAGCAAGGCCCGCGAGAACGCGCCGACGATCGTGTTCTTCGACGAGATCGACTCGATCGCCACCGAGCGCGGGAACAACTCCGGCGACTCCGGCGTGGGCGAGCGCGTCGTCTCCCAGCTGCTGACGGAGCTCGACGGCCTCGAGTCGCTGGAGGACGTCGTCGTCGTCGCGACGACGAACCGCCCCGACCTCATCGACTCGGCGCTGCTCCGCCCCGGTCGCTTAGACCGGCACGTCCACGTGCCAGTCCCCGACGAGGCGGCGCGCCGCCGGATCTTCGAGGTCCACACGCGGGATAAGCCGCTAGCGGACGACGTCGACCTCGACGCCCTCGCCCGCAAGACCGAGGGGTACGTGGGGGCCGACATCGAGGCGGTCGCCCGCGAGGCGTCGATGAACGCCTCTCGGGAGTTCATCGGCAGCGTCACGCGCGAGGAGGTCGGCGAGTCCGTCGGCAACGTCCGCGTGACGATGGAGCACTTCGAGGACGCGCTGAGCGAGGTGAACCCGAGCGTCACCCCCGAGACGCGCGAGCGCTACGAGGAGATAGAAAAGCAGTTCAAGCGGTCGGAGGTCGACCGCACCGAGGCCGAACCGGGCGCGGCGTTCCAGTAAGCCGGGCGCTTCGACCCGAACCGGCGGCCGGCCCGCGGCGGTTTTTTAGACAAGTCCAAGCGTCGACAGCAGGTAGAACGCCGCGACAACGACGATGCCGATCGTGACGAGCCGCCACGCGAGCTTCAACACGAACTTGCCGACGACGATGACGAGCGCGACGGCGACGAGGGCGACCAGGAGCTGCCCGACCTGACTGCCGAGCAGCGCGGCCTGTGCCGGCGCGGCGAGCCCCGCGAGCGCGAGCGACGTTGCGGTCATGTCCCGGACCACGGCGACGCCGGGCATAAGCTTGTGGGAGGAGCCGAAAGTCGTTTACTGGTTCTGATAGGTATTCAGGCATTCCGGTGATGGGGCCGAGCGTGGATCCGCCCGACACCGGCCGACACGGCGGTATCGGGCGCCGGCTGGGCCGGCGGTTGCCGCCTCGATCGACCCCCCTTCTGTTCCCGTGGGAGACCGCTCACATCGTGTGGTTTTTTCGATCGACGACCAGTTTCACTCCGGTCTACCTATGCTTATGTGTCCAGAGCCCATTCCTTACCGACGTACCGGATTCAGCGTCAGGCGCACCGGAGAGACGTTACATACCGAATCGGACATGTAGAAGCCGGGCGGGGCCGAACATCCGAACGTACAAGGGCCCGCCTCGCCAGTACACCAACACTACAGATGATCCATATTCCACGCAAAGCCAGCGGGGTGGCCGCCGAATGAGCAGCGACGGCGTCTCCGCCGACGGAGTCGAACTGCCGATCAAACGAACCACGGGCGAGACGATGGAGGAGCGCCTCACGGGCAACGCCTACCAGAACATCCTGCCCGCGCGCTACCTCCGGAAGAACGCGGACGGCGAACCGATCGAAGACCAGGAGGAACTCTTCGACCGCGTCGCGCGAAACGTCGCGCTCGCGGAGGCCGTCTTCGAGGCTGAAAACCAGGGCGTCGAGGTCACCGTCACGCCCGACCAGCTGAAGCCCGACCACCCGCGGCGCGACGAGCTCGCCGAGGACGTGTTCGGCGCGGGCACGACGGCCGACGACGACGCGGAGGCGACGCTCACGGCCCACAACGTCAACAAGTTCGCGTACGAGACGGTCGTTCCCGAGCTCCCCGACGGGGTTCGCGACCACGTCGAGGCGACCGCCGAGACGTTCCGACAGGGGATGGAGTCGCTTTCCTTCATGCCGAACTCCCCGACGCTGATGAACGCCGGCGACGAGCTCCAGCAGCTCTCCGCCTGCTTCGTCGACTCGCCGGGCGACGACATCACCGACATCCACCAGACCGCCAAGGAGGCGGCCGAGGTGTTCCAGTCCGGCGGCGGCATGGGGTACGCGTTCTGGAAGCTCCGGCCGTACGGCGACTCCGTCGGCTCCACCGGCGGCATCGCCTCCGGGCCGATCACGTTCATGCGGACGTTCGACCAGATGTGCGAGACGATCGCGCAGGGCGGCGCGCGCCGCGGCGCCCAGATGGGCGTCATGCGCATCTCGCACCCGGACGTGATCCAGTTCATCCACGCGAAGAACAAGGATGTCTCGCTGGCCCACTCGCTGCGGCTCAACGACCCCGACGACTTCACGCACAACTCCTTCGCGGACGCGCTGGAGGAGGCCCGCGAGCTCATCGACGAGGACGGCAAGGTGCCCGAGCACCTCCGGAACGCGGTCGAGGGACACCTCTCGAACTTCAACATCAGCGTCGGCGTCACCGACGACTTCATGGAGGCGCTGGCGAACGACGAGGAGTTCACCTTCACCAACCCCCGCACCGAGGAGCCCCACGTCGCCACCCCGGAGACGAAGGAGCTCTACGACATGTTCGGGCTCGGCGAGCACGTCGAGGTCGGCGAGGAGCTCTCCGTCCCGGCGGCGGAGATCTGGGATCACATGATCCAGGGCGCCCACGAGAACGGGGAGCCGGGCGTCGTCTACCTCGAACGGATCAACAAGGAGCACTCCTTCGACGTGGAGGAGCACCCGGAGCACCAGATCCTCGCGACGAACCCCTGCGGCGAGCAGCCGTTAGAGGAGTACGAGGCCTGTAACCTCGGCCACATCAACCTCTCGACGCTCGCGGACCTCGACGCGCCCGACTGGCGCGTCTGGTCGGACGAGCACGCCGACGAGTACGACTCCGAGGCGGCCGCAGTCGAGGCGTTCCTCGAAGAGGCGATCGACTTCGAGGAGTTCGAAGAGCGGATCGCGTACGGCACCCGCTTCCTCGAGAACGTCGTCACGATGTCCGACTTCCCGGTCGACGAGATCGAGGAGAAGGTCCGCGACATGCGGAAGATCGGGCTCGGAATCATGGGGCTCGCGCAGCTGTACGTCCAGCTCGGCGTCCGCTACGGCTCCGAGTCGGGCAACGAGATCGCCCGGCAGCTGATGACCCACATCAACCACGAGTCGAAGCTTGCCTCCCACGATCTCGCCGAGGAGCGCGGGACGTTCAACGACTGGGCGGACTCGAAGTACGCGAACCCGACCGAGCACCGCGACTGGTTCGAGCACTTCACCGGGCTCGACGCCGACGAGTGGGCGGACGGCTTCCCGATCCGGAACCACAACACGACGACGATCGCCCCCACGGGCACGACGTCGATGATCGGCAACACGACCGGCGGCTGCGAGCCGATCTACAACGTCGCCTACTACAAGAACGTCTCCGACGACGTCCAGGGCGACGAGATGCTCGTCGAGTTCGACGACTACTTCCTGCGCACGCTGGAGGCCAACGACGTCGACGTCGAGGCCGTCAAGCGCGAGGCGCAGGCGCAGATGGCCGAAAACGCGTTCGACGGCGTCGAGGGGCTCGACACCGTCCCGGACGCCATCGGCGAGCTGTTCGTCGTCACCGGCGACCTCTCGGCGAAGGACCACGCCGGCGTCCAGGTCGCCTGTCAGAAGGGCGTCGACTCCGCCATCTCGAAGACCGTGAACGCGCCCAACGACTCGACGCTGGGCGACGCCAAGGAGGTCTTCGAGTACATCTACGAGAACGGCGGGAAGGGCGTCACCTACTACCGCGACGGCACCCGCTCGAAGCAGGTGCTCACGACGCGGGCACAGAACACGGAGTTCGCCGACGAGAGCGAGGCCGCGGAGACCATCGTCGAGCAGATCAACGAGGTCTTCGGCGGCGTCGAGGCGTTCCTCGACAACGAGGACGTCCGCGCGGCGATCGACGCGGAGGTCGCGGACCTGCTCGAAGCGACCGAGCAGCCCCGGATCGACTACAGCGAGCGCAGCCCGCGCCCCGACTCGCTGTCGGGCGTCACCCAGCGGGTCGAGACGGGCTACGGCAAGCTGTACGTCACCATCAACGAGGACGAGAACGGTCGACCGTTCGAGCTGTTCGCGAACATCGGCCACTCCGGCGGCTACACCAACTCCTTCACCGAGGCGCTCGCGAAGGTCATCTCGACGGCGCTGCGCTCCGGCGTCGACCCCGAGGAGATCGTCGACGAGCTCCAGGGCACCCGGAGCCCGAAGGTCGCCTGGGACAAGGGCGAGCAGATCCAGTCGATCCCGGACGCCATCGGCACCGCGCTGCGGCGCTACCTCGACGACGACGTCGACAAGGGGATCCCTCAACAGCAGAGCCTCGACGACGTCGAGGAGGCCGCGTCGAGCGCGAGTCCGCCGAGCCAGACCGACGGCGGCGCGGTCGACGCCGGCGCGGCGACCGGCGCCCCGAGCGGGACCGCTCCGACGGGCGAGGACGACGCGGCCGGCGCCGACGACTCGACCCAGCAGCTCATCGCGGCGGGCGAGTCGCCCGAGTGTCCCGAGTGCGGCGGGATGAACCTCTACTACTCCGAGGGCTGTAAGACGTGCGAGTCGTGCGGCTGGTCGGAGTGTTAGCCGGGCGGCGCGAACGTCGGTAGCGGGCGGTCGACGGCGCGGTTTTCTGCGGGTCGTTGACGCTCCCGCGCGCGTTCACTACCGGTCGATAGACGAGCGTGACACTGTTCGGGTCAGGTGAAGGGGTCGGGACCGAAAGAGATTACCGTCGGCTCAGTCGTCTTCGAGCGCCTGCGCGATGCGCTGGAGCTGGCGGGTGGCGTCGCGGACCTCGTCGCGGAGCTGGCGCACCTCGCGGACGAGCTCCTCGTTGCCGCCGTCGTCGCCGCGGGCGCCCTGCTCTGCGCCCGCGCCGGGACCGCCGCCCATGCCGGGCGGGCCGCCCGCGCCGCCGGGGCCGCCGCCGCCGCCCATCATGCCGGACATCATCTGCGCGAAGGGGTTGCCGCCGCCGCCACCGCCCATCCCCGGCGGGCCGCCGCCGCCCATCATCTCCTCCGGGTCGGGCCGGTCGCCCTCCTCGCGCTCCTGCTCGCGTCGCTCCCGGATCTCCTCGACGCGCTCGCGGAACGACTTCTCCTCGCCGTCGTCGCCGTCGCTCTGTTCGCCGCCCTCGCCGTTCTCGGGGTCGGTGGCGTCGTCGTCTGCCATGCGCCACGGTTCGGCGGCGCCGCCGAAAAGGGTTGTCGTGGCGCCCGCGACGGTGTGTTTATAAATAGCCGGCGGGCGGCGGTGTCGGACCGGCGCTCCGCCGGCGGCCCCGAGCCGGCGTCAGGTCCGAATCAGCCGGTGGCAGTTCGGGCACTCCGCCGAGTCCGTGTCCCGGCCGGCCGCAGGCACGCGGTCGCCGCAGTTCGGACACCGGATCCGGGTGCGAGCGTACTCCGTCCTCGACCGGGTCGGGGTTCTGTCGGTGTCGTCGGCCATATGAGTGTGGCATTCACTAGCATACAAATGGCTTATCGACATATTCCTAAAACACGATTTAGGTCGCCGAGCGCGCAGCCGGAGTCGCGCTCCGCCGTCACTCGTGACCGGAGACGCGGACCGGCTCGTACGGCTCTTCGAGCCACTCCACGTCGGAATCGGAGAGGTTGACGTCGAGCGCCTCGACCGCGTCTTCGAGGTGTTCGACGCTCGTCGTGCCGACGATGGGCGTGTCGACCCACTCCTTGTGGAACAGCCACGCGAGCGCGATCTGCGCCATTTTCACGCCCTTCTCCGCGGCGAGCTCCTCGACTCGCTCGTTGACCGCCCGCCCGCCGCCCTCGCGGTAGGGGTGCGCGTAGAGGTGCTCCTCGGTCTCGCCGCGGAGGGTGGCGTCGACCTCCTCGTGCGGGCGCGTCAGGTAGCCGCGCGCGAGGGGGCTCCACGGCATCACGCCGATTCCCTCCTTCTCGCACAGCGGGAGCATCTCGCGCTCCTCCTCGCGGTAGGCGAGGTTGTAGTGGTTCTGCATCGTGGCGAACCGCTCGTACCCCTCGCGGTCGCTCGCGTGGAGCGCCTCGGCGAACTGGTAGGCCCACATCGAGGAGGCGCCGACGTGTCGCACGTCGCCCCGTCGCACCGCGTCGTCGAGCGCGGCGAGCGTCTCCTCGATCGGCGTGTCGTCGTCCCAGCGGTGGATCTGATAGAGGTCGACCGTCTCCATGCCGAGCCGGTCGAGGGAGTTCGACAGCTCCTGCTCGATGGCCTTCCGGGAGAGGCCGCCCGAGTTCGGGTTCGACTCGTCCATCTGGAAGTACCCCTTCGTGGCCACGACGAACTCCTCGCGGTCGTATTCGCCGAGGGCGTCACCGAGGACGCGCTCGCTCGCGCCGTTCGAGTACATGTTGGCGGTGTCGAAGAAGTTCACGCCGAGTTCGACGGCGCGGTCGACGAGTTCGCGGCCCGCCTCCTCGTCGAGCACCCACTCGCGCCAGTCCGGGTCGCCGAAGCTCATACAGCCGAGACAGATCTTCGAGACGGTGGTGCCGGTGGAGCCGAGCGTGGTGTACTCCATACGCGCACCAGTTCGAGGCGGAACAAAAAGCTACGCGCGGCGGCAGCGACGGGCTCGGCCCGAGGCGGGGATCAGAGGTCCCGGAACGACGCCGTGTACACGAGGAACGCCCCGGTGAGGATGACGAACGCGAGGAACGTCACGAGCGCGAGCACGTTCGCGACCGGCGAGAGCGGCGCGAGGAAGGACTGTCCGGTCGAGTCGAGCACCAGCACGGCGAGGAGGGCGGCGATGAGGCCGAGCAGCCAGTTCGTGAGGATCTCGTCCATGGCTCGCCCGACACGGGGGGCCGACAAAAGTCCGCGGGTGACGCGTCGTTCCGGGAGGTCGCGGCCGAGCGACGCCGCCGGAGCTATGAGACTCGGGACCGTTATTCGTCCCGTGAGCGACCGGACGACCTGCTGGCTGCTCGGCGACCAGCTCAACCCCGACCTCGACGCCCTCGACGCGGCCGACGAGGTCCTCCTGATCGAAGCGCACGGGTTCGCCGACCGGAAGCCGTACCACGCCCACAAGCTGACGCTCGTGTTCTCGGCGATGCGGCACTTCCGCGACGACCTCCGCGATCGCGGCCACGACGTGACGTACGTTCAGGCGGAGTCGTTCGGCGAGGGGCTCGACGAGTTCTTCGCCGGTCGGGCGGCCGAGGCGAACGACGGCGAGGACGACGACGGGCCGCGCCTGCGGCTCATGCGCCCCGCGAGCCACGGCGCCGGCGAGCGGCTCCGCGGGCTGGTCGCCGAGCGCGGCGGCACCCTCGAACTCGTCGACAACGAGCTGTTCTGGACGACGCCGGCGGACTGGCGCGAGTGGGCCGGCGACGAGGGGACCGAGATCGGCGCCGACGGGGCCGCGGAGCGCACCTACCGGCAGGAGCACTGGTACCGGCACGTCCGTCGCGAGACGGGCGTGCTGATGGACGACGGCGAGCCGGTCGGCGGGGAGTGGAACTACGACGACCTGAATCAGGAGACGCCGCCGGAGGACTGGGAACCGCCGGGGCGGCCGACGTTCGAGCCGGACGAGCTGACCCGCGAGACCCACGCGTGGGTGTGCGACCGGTTCGACACGTGGGGGAACGACGCGCTCGACGGGTTCGCGTGGCCGGTCACGCGGGCAGAGGCCCGCGAGGCGCTCGACCGGTTCGTCCGCGACGGGCTGCCCGCGTTCGGACGGTACGAGGACGCGATGGTCGGCGGCGAGCCGTTCCTCTCGCACTCGCTGCTGTCGCCGGCGATCAACCTCGGACTGCTCGACCCGCGCGAGCCGGTGCGGGCGGTCGAGCGCGCCTACGAGGAGCGGGGGGTCGAGCCCGGCGCGTACGACCCAGACGACCACGGCGACGCGGGCGGGACGGCGACCTCGCTCGACGAGTTCGGCGGGGACGCGGCGGACGGCGAGGACGGAGCGACCGGGGGCAGAGCGGCCGGGGGCAACGAGCCCGCCCCCGTCCCGCTCAACGCCGTAGAAGGGTTCGTGAGGCAGGTGATCGGCTGGCGGGAGTTCATGCGCCACGTCTACCGCGAGGCGATGCCGGAGCTCGCGGAGGCGAATCAGTTGGAACAGGACCGGGAGCTTCCCCCCGCCTACTGGGACGGCGAGACGGACATGCGGTGTCTCTCGGAGGCGGTCGGGCACGTCCGCGAGTTCGGCTACGCCCACCACATCGAGCGGCTGATGGTGCTGTCGAACTTCGCGCTCGTGTACGGCGCCGACCCCGCCGACGTGAACGAGTGGTTCCACCTCGGCTTCGTCGACGCCTACCACTGGGTGACGACGCCGAACGTCGTCGCGATGGGGTCGTTCGGCACGGACGTGCTCTCCTCGAAGCCGTACGCCTCCTCGGGGAGCTACGTCAACCGGATGAGCGACCACTGCGCCGACTGCCCGTACGCCGTCTCGCGGACCACGGGCGACGGGGCCTGCCCGTTCAACGCGCTCTACTGGGACTTCCTGAAGGAGAACGAGGAGACGCTCCGCGGCACCGGGCGAATGGGGCTGATGTACTCGCACGTCGACAAGAAGGACGACGAGGAGTGGGCGGCGATCCGCGAGCGCGCCGATCGAGTGCGCGAACTCGCCGCGGACGGGGACCTGTGAGTTACTCGCCGCTCGCGAGGCGGCGCAGCCGCGGGAGCGCCTGCTCGTAGCCGAGACCGACGAGGCCGACGTACAGCGCGATCAGTCCCATGCCGACGGCCCACGCGCCGAGGACGAGATCGCCGCCGGAGACGGCGGAGAGCCCGAACTGTTCGAGCACGACGCCGACCGCGGCGGCCGCGCCGGCGCCGACGGCAGCGGCGAGGAGTTCGACGAGTTCGACCGCGACGGCAGGTACTTCGACCATACCCGGTGAGGGACGGTCGGCGATTATGACTCTTTCGGGACCACGGTGAACGCCGCGTCGAGCGGACGGCCGCTCGTCCGGAGTCGGTCGGACCGCCGCCGAGGGTTCACTTCAGCCCGAACGATCGCATGGCGGTGTCGACGAGCCCCTTCGCGATCAGCGCGAGACCGGCGAGCACGACCATCAGGGCGCCGGCGACGACCGGATCGCGGAGGGTCAGGATACCGATACCGACGAGGACGACGAGGACGCCGGCGATGCCTTCGAGTCCGAGCGTGTCACGCATGTCGTCGCCTCGGCGGTCCCCGGAGGTAAAAGGGCCGTTTCGGTCCCGGCGGAGAGCGGCCCTTTTATTTCTGCGAGCGCGTATCACCGCGTACGCATGAGCAACGGAGACGGCGGCGGTCGGAACGACCTCCGGATGCCCGACGACGACGAGGTGTTCGCGGAGGTCGTCGAGATGCTCGGCGCGAACCGCGTCAAGGTGCGCTGCGCGGACGGGAAACAGCGGACCGCGCGCATCCCCGGCCGGATGCAAAAGCGCGTGTGGATCCGCGAAGACGACATCGTTCTCGTCGAGCCGTGGGACTGGCAGGACGAGAAGGCCGACATCTCGTGGCGCTACGAGAAGAGCGAGGCCGAACAGCTCCGCGAGGAAGGCCACCTCCAATAGGTCGCTTCGCGCGTATCGACGGGAGACCTCGCCGACACCTCGACCGCTTATTCGTACGTATCAGACTGCGAATCGACGGTGAACGCCTCCGAGTCCCCGGCCGCGAGGCACGCGCCACCGGCCGTCGGAACGCGTCGCTGCCGTCGTTCCGCTCGCGCCGTTTTTAAGTCCGAACGGCCCCCAACACGGTTATGCTCCGGCTCGCGATGACCACCGACGCGGAGACGTTCGAGCGCGTGCGCGGGCCCCTCGCGGACCGCGGCATCGACGTCGGTCACGTCCGAGCGAAAGAGCGAGCGCTGCGCGTCTCGGGCGGCGCGGCGGCGCGAGACGGCGCGGGCGACCCCGACGAGTTCGCCGACTTCGACGTCGGCCTCGTCTACCCCACCCGGCTCATGGAGGGCGCGGTCGTCGACGAGCGGCTGGGCGTGCCGTGGGTGAACGGCCGCGACGCGGTCGTGACCTCGCGCAACAAGGCCGGCGTGCTGGCGACGCTCTCCGCCGCCGGCCTCCCGACGCCGAAGACGACGCTCGTGTCGAACCCCGTCGACGAGTCGGTCGTCGTCGACGCCGCGAGCGAGTTCTCCTACCCGGTCGTCGTGAAGCCGAACTCCGCGACCCGCGGGGTGGGCGTCGCGACCGCGACCGACCTCGACTCGCTGCTGGGCGTCGTCGACTACCTGAACCTGATCCACGACTACCGCGCGACCGGCGACAAGTCGTTCCTGCTTCAGGAGTACCTTCCCGACGCGCGCGACTACCGCGCGATGGTCGTCGACGGCGCGTACGCCGGGGCGGTGGAACGCGAACTCGACGCCGACGCGCTCGCGGCCGGCCGGTGGAAACACAACGTCCACCGCGGTGCGACCGCTCGCGGCGTCGACCTCGATCCGCGAGCGCGCGACCTCGCGGAGCGCGCGGCCGCGGCGCTGGGGATCGACTACCTCGGCGTCGACCTGCTCGCGACCGACGACCGGCTCGTCGTCAACGAGACGAACGCGCGGCCGACGGTCGACGCCGCGACGAAGTACGAGGACGGCTTCTACGACCGGTTCGCGGCGCTCGTCCGGCGGACCGCCGAGGAGGAGTGAGGAGAGCGAGCGAGCCCCGGGAGGCGGGCCGGCTCAGACGAGGTCGATCGACGCGCTGTCCTCGTCGCGGTCGAACGAGACCTCGAGGACGCCGTTGTTGAACGTCGCGTCGGCGGAGTGCTCGTCGACGGGCGCGGGGAGGTCGACCGTCTCGTCGTACTCGCGCCGGTCGGAGACCGCGGAGATGGTGAGCGCGTCGCCGTCACAGCGGAGCGAGAGGTCCTCCTTCGAGACGGCGGGGAGGTCGGCGACGAGACGCACCGACTCCTCGGTGGTGTACGCGTCGACGTGGGTGTCGGAGCCGAACCCGGCGTCGTCGGCCGACGGAGCGTCGCCGGTGGCCATCTCGTTCATCATCCGCTCGATCTCCTCGAAGAAGTCTCCGAACGGATCGTCGCGGTCGTCTCTGTCCATACCTTCCGTGAGGTCGGTGACCCCGATAAGCCTTCTGTCGGTCGCCGTATCGGCCGCTATCCGCCGCGGGAAAGCAGCGATCCGGCGGACGACGAGCGGCCGCCGTCGCGGGCCCTCGGCCGCGAAACGCGACACCGGCCGTAACAAATTCCAACGATTATGACGGTCTCGCCGCGACTGGGCCGGATTTAAGTAGTTGCGGCTCGGCTTTTTCGAATATGAGTAAATCGAATCTGGCGGCCGGTGACGACGTGAGCGACGACGAGGTCGTGCGGGTGGGGCTCAACGGCTTCGGTCGCATCGGGCGCAACGTGTTCCGCGCGGTGTTAGAGAGCCCGCGGATCGAACTCGTCGGGATCAACGACGTGATGGACTTCGACGACATGGGGTATCTCGCGAAGTACGACACCGTCATGGGTCGTCTCGACGGCGTCGAGCGCGACGGCGATGAGCTGACGGTCGGCGACACGGCCGTCCCGCTGTTCAACGTTCAGGACCCCGCCGACCTCCCGTGGGACGAGCTCGACGTCGACGTCGCCCTAGAGTGTACGGGCGTCTTCCGCACCCGCGACGACGCGAGCGCGCACCTCGACGGCGGCGCCGACACCGTGATCATCTCGGCGCCCCCGAAGGGCGACAAGCCGGTCAAACAGCTCGTCTACGGCGTCAACCACGACGAGTACGAGGGCGACGACGTGATCTCGAACGCCTCCTGTACGACGAACTCCATCACGCCGGTCGCGAAGGTGCTCGACGCGGAGTTCGGCATCGACGCCGGTACCCTCACCACCGTCCACGCCTACACGGGCTCGCAGAGCCTCATCGACGGCCCGATGAGCAAGCGTCGCCGCGGCCGTGCGGCTGCCGAGAACATCGTTCCCACCTCGACGGGCGCCGCGGGCGCGGCGCAGAAGGTCCTCCCGCAGCTGGAGGGGAAGATCGACGGCATGGCGATGCGCGTCCCGGTCCCGACCGGCTCCCTCACCGAGTTCGTCGTCAGCCTCGACGAGACCGTCACCGAGGAGGAGGTCAACGCCGCCTTCCGCGAAGCCGCCGACTCCGGTCCGCTCGCGGGCGTTCTCGGCTACACCGACGACGAGGTCGTCTCCTCCGACATCGTCGGCCTCCCGTTCTCCAGCTACGTCGACCTCCAGTCGACGAACGTCATCGCCGGCGGGAAGCTGCTGAAGATCCTCACCTGGTACGACAACGAGTACGGCTTCTCGAACCGGCTGCTCGACATGGCCGCGTACGTCCACGACGAGGCGTAGACGGCCGGTTCGTCTGGCGCGTCGGGACCGACGCGCTCGACACGCACCGCCCGTTCGACGGGACGGACCTTCGGACGGCAACGTTCCCCCGGAGCGCAACCGCTTAACGAGCTCATCGACGACTCCTCACCCATGCCCGCGTTCAACACCCTCGACGACCTCTCGGCAGACTCGCGCGTCCTCGTCCGACTGGACCTCAACTCGCCCATCGAGGACGGAACACCGCAGGACAACCGCCGCTTCGAGCGCCACGCGGAGACCGTCCGCGAGCTGGCCGAGGCGGGACACCGCGTCGTCCTGTTGGCCCATCAGGGCCGACCCGGTCGCGACGACTTCACGTCCCTCGGCGGCCACGCCGAGATCCTCGCCGACCGCGTCGGCCGCGACGTTGGGTTCGTGGCCGACACGTACGGCGACGAGGCGCTGGAGGCGATCGACGCGCTCGACGCGGGAGAGATCCTCCTGCTCGAGAACACGCGGATGTGCGACGACGAGCTTCCGGAGGCGTCGCCCGAAGAGAAGGCCGAGACGGAGTTCGTCCGGACGCTCGCGCCGCTGTTCGACGCGTACGTCAACGACGCCTACTCGGCGGCCCACCGGAAGCACGCCTCGCTCGTCGGCTTCCCGCTCGTCCTCCCCGCGTACGCGGGCCGCGTGATGGAGACGGAGTACGAGGCGAACACCGCGATCGCGACCCGCGAGTTCGACGGCCCGGTCACGATGGTCGTCGGGGGGACGAAGGCGACCGACGTGATCGGCGTAATGGACGCCCTCGACGACCGCGTCGACCGCTTCCTCCTCGGCGGCGTCGCCGGCGAGCTGTTCCTCCGCGCCGCGGGTCACCCCGTCGGCCGCGACGTGGGCGAGATGGACCTCTTCGACGAGCAGTGGGAGCGGAACCGCGAGCTGATCGAGTCGGTCCTCGACGAGCGCGGCGACGCGATCCGCCTCGCGAGCGACCTTGCGTACGAGGGTCCCGACGGCGAGCGCGCTGAGGTCCCCGTCGACGACATCGGCGAGAAGGAGACGGGGTACCTCGACGTGGGGGCGACGACGGTCGCCGACTACGAGCCGGCGATCCGCGAGTCCGACGCGGTCTTCGTGAAGGGCGCGCTCGGCGTCTTCGAGGACGAGCGGTTCGCCGACGGCACCGTGGGCGTCCTCGACGCCATCGCGGAGACGGACTGCTTCTCGGTCGTCGGCGGGGGCGACACCTCGCGGGCCATCGAGATGTACGGGCTGAGCGAGGCGGACTTCTCGCACGTCTCCATCGCGGGCGGCGCGTACATCCGCGCGCTGACGGGCGAGCCGCTCCCGGCGGTGGAGACGCTGGAGGCGGCGGCGGAGCGGCGGAGAGACTGAGCCGGCAGCGGGCAGCGCGGGGACGGCTCGCGCCGGTACGAAGAGAGGTGTCGGCGGCGCGGAGAGGGCCCCGGCGGCGGCCGAACTACTCCTTGACGTCGAGGTCGAACTGCTCGTTCTCCGTGACCGCGTTGAGGACGACGCTCGTGTTCGACTCCCGGATGTCCGCGTCCGTGAGGATCGACTTGATCTGGTCGTTCATCCCGTCCGTGTCGGTAAACTTCCCGATGGCGATCACGTCGTAATCCCCGGTGACCTCGTAGACGCTCACCATCTGTTTCTCCTGCCGCAGCTTCTCGGTCACGTCCGGCAGCGCGCTCCCTTCGACCTTGAGCTGGAGCACGGCGGTCACGTCGTAGCCGAGCTTGTCGTAGTCGACGACGGGCGTGTACCCCCGAATGACGCCTTCCTCTTCGAGGTCGCGCAGGTGGTTCGAAACGGTCGTCACCGATACGTCGAGCTCGTCGCCCAAGCTCCGGAGACTCGCGCGGCCGTTGCTGAGCAGCGAGTTGATGAGCTTCGCGTCGAGGTTTTCGTACGTCATCACACCTAACCACGCTTTCGGGGGTTTAGAATTTTACGAACGTCCAGCAGTTTTGCCTGTCCGGCGGTTCATGCGCCAAGCGATAAGGCCTTTATACTGGCAGATAACGAATCAAACGTCCAGAACATGACGGACGAACACGCGAAACCGGACGGCGGCCTCACGGCCGAGGAACAGGCGGTACTCGACGAGATCGAGGAGCAGAACGTCGATTTCCTGCGGCTTCAGTTCACTGACATCCTCGGCGTCGTGAAGAACGTCTCCGTCCCCGCCCACCAGGCGGAGAAGGCGTTCACCGAAGGCATCTACTTCGACGGCTCCTCAATCGAGGGGTTCGTGCGCATCCAGGAGTCGGACATGCGGCTCGTCCCCGACCCCGACACGTTCGCGGTGCTCCCGTGGCGCAACGACGGCGACTCGGGCGCGGCGCGGCTCATCTGTGACATCGTCGACACCGACGGCGAGCCGTTCGTCGGCGGGCCGCGGCAGGTCCTGAAGTCGGTCCTCGCCGAGGCCGAGGAGATGGGCTACTCCGTCTCGATCGGGCCGGAGCCGGAGTTCTTCCTGTTCGAGAAGGACGACGACGGCAACGCGACGACCATCCCGCACGACAACGGCGGCTACTTCGATCTCGCCCCGAAGGACCTCGCGTCCGACGTGCGCAAGGAGATCATCTTCACCTTAGAGGAGATGGGCTTCGAGATCGAGGCCTCCCACCACGAGGTCGCGGAGGGCCAACACGAGATCAACTTCAAGTACGCCGACGCGCTCACGACCGCGGACAACATCGCGACGTTCCGCGCCGTCGTTCGCGCGGTCGCCGAGCAGCACGACCTCCACGCGACGTTCATGCCCAAGCCCATCGCCGACATCAACGGCTCGGGCATGCACAGCCACATCTCGCTGTTCGACGAGGACGGCAACGCCTTCGCCGACGACTCCGACGAGTTCAACCTGAGCGAGACGGCCTACCAGTTCATGGGCGGCATCCTGAACCACGCCCCCGCGTTCACGGCGGTCACGAACCCGACCGTGAACTCCTACAAGCGGCTGGTGCCCGGCTACGAGGCCCCGATCTACGTCGCGTGGTCCGACACGAACCGCTCGGCGCTCGTCCGCGTCCCGGACGCCGCGGGCGTCTCCGCGCGCTTCGAGGTCCGCAGCCCCGACCCGTCCTGTAACCCCTACCTCGGCATGGCGTCGCTCATCGCCGCCGGCCTCGACGGGATCAAGACCGGCGCCGACCCGGGCGACCCGGTCCGCGAGGACATCTACGAGTTCGACGACGCGAAGCGCGAGGAGTACGGCATCGAGACGCTGCCCCCGAACCTCGGCGCCGCGGTCGAGGAGCTGGAGACCGACGAGGTGCTCCAGGAGGCGCTCGGCCCGCACACCTCCGAGAAGTTCGCCGAGGCGAAGTCTCAGGAGTTCAGCGAGTACCTCACCCAGGTGTCGCAGTGGGAGGAGGACCGCTACCTGGAGACGTTCTGAGCCCGGTCCGAGTCGAGTAGCCCCCGACCGCGGTCCGCGACGGGACTTTTTCCGACGCCGCGTCACTCGGCGAGCGACCGCTCGATCCGCCCGGACAGCGCCGGGAGCGCGACGACGGCGACCACGGCGGCGGTCGTCGCGACCAGCGTCACCGGCAGCGTCCCCGCGAGGGCGTACGCGCCGACCCAGAGGCCGCCGGTGACCGCGAGCGCGGGGACGGCGACGCGGGGCGGGACCGACGGCTCCTCGCCGTCGACGAACCGCCAGCCGATCGCGCCCCCGGCACCGGTGGCGATCCCGATCCCCGCCTCGACGACTTCCCCCGTGTGCCCGCCGGCGACGGCGACGGCCAGCGCGCCCGCGGAGACGACCGCCGCGAGGGCGAACGCCGGTGCGGGGTTCAGATCGGCGGTCGGTCCGGCCGCCGCGTCCGTGCCGGGCGAGCCGCGGACCCGCGGGTCGCCGGCGAGCCGCAGGGCAACGGCGACGGTCCCCGCGCCGACGAGCAGGCCGGCGAGCACGTCGACGAGGTAGTGGACTTCGATGACGACCCGCGAGGCCGCGACGGCGACGGCGACCGCCCCGGCCGCGAGGTAGCGGGCGCGGTCGGTCCAGAGCCGGTCGTACAGCAGCGCGAGCGCGAGGTACGCCGCCGCGCCGCCGGTGGCGTGCCCGCTCGGGAAGCCGAACCCGTCCGAGAGCACCTGCGCCTCGTACCAGCCCGACAGGAGCGCGGGGAGCCACGTCGGCACGTCCGCCGGGGGCATCGCGCCGGGCGGGCGGGGGGCCGCGAACCACGCCTTGCCGAGCGCCGTCGCGGCGTACGCGCAGGTGACGGCCGCGATGGCCGTGGCGCCGGCGCGGCGCGGCGAGCCCGCGACCCCCTCGCTCGCGAACCAGTAGCCGACGGCGAGCATGGCGAAGAGCAGCCACGGGTCCGCGAGGTGGGTGACTGCCGCGAAGACCACGACAACGGCCTCCGGGAGGGCGTCGACGACGGCGAACTCGCCGATCCCACGCTCGGCGGCGACGAGTCCCGTCACGCGTCCGTCGTCCGGTCAGTCATCGCCGCGGCGGCGGGCGTAGTCGAGCGCCTTCCCCGGCGTTTCGATCAGGTTGAGGCCGATACCGACGACGACGAAGATCGTGTACAGGCCGAGCGTCGAGAGTCCGAGGACGACGATGGCGCCGACCGCGTAGATCCCGTCGAGGGAGGTCAACGCGGCGAGCGTCAGCACGGTCCCGTACAGCAGCACGAGGTACGGGCCCCAGCCGCGGGCGTGGCCGCGGCGCATCCGCGAGCGGACGTACCGCTTCAGCTCCGACTCGACCTCCGGTTTGTCGACCGTCCGGCGTTCCACGTCGTCCTCGAACTCGTCGAGCTGCGACCGCAGCTCCCGGACCTCCGCTTCGAGGGCGGCGACGTCCGGCGCGCCGCGCGGCCGTTCGCCGTCGTCCCCCTCGGGATCCGACTCGCCGTTCATACCCGTGGGTCGGTCGCGGTCCTGTTGTAACTGCCGGTCCGCGGCGTCGTCGGTGCCGTCGAACGCGGCGGCGGGACCGCCGCCCCCGGCCTCCCCGGAGTCGTCGCCGCCAGTCCCCCGCCCGGCGAGCCCCACGTTGACCACGCCACCGAGGACGACGACGACGGCGGCGAGGTACAGCCACGTGACCAGCAGGAGGATGCCGCCGATGACGCCGTACACCTCGTACTGCGCGGCGCCCGCGGCGTACACCTGAAACCCGGCCTGAAGCAGCGTCCAGCAGACCGCCGCGAACGCCGCGCCCGGCAGCGCCTCGCGGACGGCGATCGCCGGCTGCGGCAGGAGGTAGTACATCGGGAGGAACACGACCGCGAGGAGGGCGGGCAGGGCGAGGACGCTCGCCGCCTCGATCAGGGGAAGCGCGTCCGCGGCCGCGACGAACGCGCCCACGGCGACCATCACGCCGAGGCCGACGCCGACGCCGACGACGACCGAGGCGGCGTCGGCGATCTGCTTGAGGAGGCTGGGCGTCTCCTCGCCGCCGTACAGCGAGACGAACGCCGTGTCGAGCCCGCGGAACACCTTCAGCGTCGACCAGATCAGCAGCCCGACCCCGAGCAGGCTCGCGCCGGTCCGCCCGCCGGCCGAGGAGACGGCCCCGACGACCGCCTCCTCGCCGGCCGGCGTGAGGAACTCGCCCGTGGACGCCACCAGCTCGGCGGCGATGGTCTCGCCGAAGACGGCGGTGGCGACGACGACCAGCAGCAGGAGCGCGGGGACGAGCGAGACGAACGCGTAGTAGGCGATGGCGGCCGCGAGGAACGTCACCTGCCTGTCGACCGCGAGGTCGGCGACGCGCCGAACCGTGCCGAACGCGGTGCGCGAGTGTCGAGACACGTCACGCGTTTCGACCGACCGCGACAAAAGCGGGAGGGTGCCGGGCACGGCGCGGGCGGGCGCTCGTGGGGTGGAATTCGCGGCGGACGCGGCCGCGGCCCCGTCAGTCCGCGTTGTCGCCGAGGACCGCCTCGCGCATCTCGGGGATCGACGCCGTGCTCTTCACCGCCGTGCCACGGTAGTGCGCGCGGCTCGCCTCGTGGCCGGCCCCGCGGACGCGCTCGACGAACTCGTCCATCCCGATCGCAGGCTCGCCCCACTCCTTGTACAGCCGGTGCTGGTCGTAGTGCGTGGGGGTGTCGAGTTCGCGAGCGACCGTCCCGAGCAGCTTGCGCGCACGCTTCGCCTCGCCCATGTCGTCCGTCACCTCGCGGCGGACGGCGCGCGCGAAGTCGGCGTCCGCGACCGGGCCGAGCCAGATCGGACCGGCCGTGAGGACGCGGTCGCTCCCGCACTCCGGGCAGGCGTCGACCGGGTCGGCGACGTGCCCCGGCGTCGCCGAGCGCCAGAGGCAGTCCTCGCAGTGGTCGACGTACCCCACGCCGTCGAGGCAGTCGTCGGCCGCGCGGGCGCCCGACTCCAGTTCGAGGTAGGTCCGCGCGTAGTGACGGGAGACGTGCGAGAGGATCGGCGTCGCCGCCTTGTCGTAGCGCGCGGCGGTCCGCACCAAGGCGGATATCAGCGTTCGGAGCCCCATCTCGGGGTGATAGTCGGTGTTGCGCGGGACCGCGCCGTACTTCCGGATCCCGCTGTTGAGGTGGGCGCCGCACAGCGGCGCGGTGTCGGTGGCGGTGACGCAGACCAGGTTGCGCCCGTTCGCGAACGCGGCGTCCGCGAAGGGGATCGGTGTGCCGTACGGGTCCAGATCGACGACGTCGAACGGCCCCTCGTCGTACAGGAGGGCGTTGACGTCGCGGTGGACCGCCTCGCCGTCGAGGCCGTTGGCGTCGAGGTTCGTGGCGGCGAGCTCGACCGCGTCCGCGTCGACGTCGGCGCAGGTGACCCGATACCCCTCCGCGGCGGCGCGGACCCCCCTGACCCCGGAGGCGGCCATCGCGTCGAGGTACGAGGCGACGCGCGGTTCGCGGTCGCGGTAGGCGCGCAGCGTCGCGACCGTCACGTCGCGGTTCAGCTCCTGTGTCGGGTTGAAGAAGACGCCGCCGCCGGTGCCCTTGCTGGCGCCGTCGCGAGCCTCCGGGACGGAGACGGTGAGTCCGCCCTCTTCGATGTCCATACGCTCGATTCGACCATCCGGGCTAAAAGGGTCGCGCTCCGGGTCCGGGGGTGCGCTCCGGATCTCCGGGGGTGCGCTCCGGATCTCCGGGCGCGGGGCGCGGACGCCCAACGAGGGAGGCTTTTACGCCGCGGGCTCGCAAGGTAACCGTATGAACGGATATCCCACGCGGCGGGCGAGCGCGGTCGACGAGGAGACGGAGGGCCGAGAATGGTAAGCCCGGCGCGGGTAGACGCGGCGACCGACATCGCGTACGGCGCGCTGATCGTCCTGTCGATCGTGTTGATCGCGACGACGCAGGTGAACAACGTCGCGATCGCGTTCGGGATCGGGGTGTTCGCGTCGTACGTGATCCACGTCGTGTGGAAGATGGCCCGCTTCGATCCGGACTGGATGACGCGCGAGGTCGCCGACCAGGTCGGGAAACAGGTTGAAGAGAGCGTCGGCGAGACCGTCGACAAGGAGGTCGAAAAGACCGTCGGTGAGACCGTCAACAAGGAGGTTGAGAAGACCGTCGGCGAAACGGTGAGCAAGGAGGTCGAGAAGACCGTCGAGGAGACGGTCGGCGAGAAGGTGGAGGAGACCGTGAGCAAGGAGGTCGAGAAGAGCGTCGGCGAGACCGTCAACAAGGAGGTCGGCGAGGTCGCCGACGACGTCAGCGACACGGTCAGCGAGGAGGTCTCGGGCAAGGTCGAAGAGACCGTGGGCGAGACGGTAGAGAAGACCGTCGAGGAGACCGTCGGCGAGAAAGTCGAAGAGACGGTAGAGAAGACCGTCGAGGAGACCGTCGGCGAGAAAGTCGAAGAGACGGTGGAGAAAACCGTCGAAGAAACCGTCGGCGAGAAAGTCGAAGAGACGGTGGAGAAAACCGTCGAAGAAAAGGTCGAAGAAGCTGCCGAGGAGATGAGCGACGACGAAGAGGACGCGGCGGACGAAGCCGCTGCGAGCGATCGGTCCGACGCCGTATAGCCGGGGCGACCGCGGCCGGCGGTCTCGGTGGTATCGAGCCGAGCGGTGCGTCTCCGAGCGAAAGACGACCAGCCGGAACAACCCGATCTGGTCACGCCTCGGAAGTCGCGGGCGATAGCGGCCGAACCCGACCGGTCGCTCCCCTAACGCCGAGTTCTCGATCCGTTGTCGACGCGAAGCGTCAGGAACCGACTCGGCGCGATACTGTGTCGTTTGAATTTACACCGACGGAATCGACAGCTGGCGATGTACCGGAGGTACCCGTACGTCGTCGTGGCTCGGTGAACGTTGAGCCGGCCGTTGTATCCGCATCCGCGCGGGGGCGTCCGCTTCCGTCTGTTCGACCGGTGTTTCGATAGATTCCGGTTAATCGTCGGCGATCGCCTCGGTCTCGTCGAGTTGCTCGAAGAAGCCGTCCGAGTCGGTCACTTCGACTCCCCCCGGTAGGAGACTGCTGAGTACGACGCAGTCGCTCAGGGTCGAAGAAGAACGGAAAGGAGTGGATGTTCGCTACTCGTTGCCGAACATCTGGCGCTTGTTAATACAAAACCTCTTAATATCTGTCTTGAGTTAGGCAATACACGATGGACGTCGACGATGCCAGCAACACACAAAATAAGCTCGATCGGCAGTGGACACTGCTTGAGGAGAGCGAAATCGACGGATCCGACCGAAAAGCGATCCACGATTTCGTTCGAATGGAGCGACAGGGGAACCAAGACATGGCCCGCAACACCCTGTACCGGGACCTCAGTAGTCTTCGAAACGCCTCCGACCGAGCTGAAGTACCGCTTGTCGAGATGGACCGATCCGATTACCGCGATCTCATTCGGACCCTCACCAAGCCGAAGGATCAGGGCGGATACGGACTCGAACCCAACGGCAGCGGCATGAGGGGGTACAAGGCGGCTATCAAGGTCTTCTTCGAGTGGCTGAACGACGAACCGGAACACGGTGAATTCGGCTTCTACGAGGGGATCGATACACCCTCCCAGAGCATCAGCCGAGTCAACGAAGACCAAATTCTCGAACCCGAGGACATCGAAGCGCTGAAACAGCACACCAAAAACCACCGGGACCCGGCGCTCATCGAGTTCCTGGTCGACAGTTGCGCTCGCGCATCCCTGGCACTTCAGCTTCGAGTCAAGGACGTCCACGACCTCAACACCAAACGCCCCTACTTCACTCCAAATCCGAACGGTTCCGGTCACAAGGGTGCCCCAGACAAGCGGTACCCGATCCTTCAGAGCGCTGCCGAACTCCGCACCTGGCTGAACCAGGGCCACCCTGACCCGCGCGACGAGTCCCCACTCTGGCCGGTCCTCCGAAACTACGATTTCGACAATCCCGAAGAGTGTGCCCTCAGTACCGACGCGTTGCGCAGTATGCTCAAGATCTGCGCCGACCGTGCGGGCATCGAAAAGCCGGTGAACCCCCACAACTTCCGACACACGGGAATCACCCGCTTGTCCCGAGAAGGACTCCAGCCCCAGCAGATCCAACACATCGCCGGCTGGAACGACGACCGAATGCTCCAAGCCTACGACCATACCACCGACCGGCAACGGAACGAGAAAATTCGTGTCGAGACCGGATACGTCGAGGAAGCGGACGACGAGACCGGTCCTTCGAAGCCGAAGACGTGTGGTAACTGTCGCGAGACGCTCAAGCCGACTGCTCAGTTCTGTCCGCGGTGCGGTGCTCCCGCGGACCGAACGACCGAAGACGCCGTCAACGAGCAGGACAACCGGATCATCGAGTCCGCCGCACAGGCGGACACGGAACTCGCCAGTGCCGTGCTGGAGTTCCGGCAACTTCTTGACGAGTCGCCCCGGCTGCGGCGCGAGCTGCTCGACGTGTGAACAGCTCACTGGTCTTCCCCACCGTCGGTTAGTGCGATAGCTTTCTCGGCGTCTTCTGAGATCGGTAGGTCAGAGTCAGCGAGTTCGGAGAACGTATCGAAATGACTCTCGATCAGCTCCTCAACTGAATCTTGTTCGTTACTCTGTGCTGTCGAGTCCGCGTTATCGTGGGATTCGGTCATATTGTCCGTTTGGTGCCGGGCGATCCCGGTCGACGTACACGGACAGGCTCACCGATCGGAGGGTTTTCGACAAAAACCCCGAAACACCTTTGTCGGTCAAAAATTGACTTGTAGGTAGCCGGTAAAGGTCAGCCGTCACGGTTGGCCTGTCCGGTCGTAAGTTTGCTTCAGATGTCGGCGGGTTCCTTGGCTGGGTATCGCCGACATCGCCTGATACAACGCTGAGCGCTGCGTACCGTAGGACCGGACTGTTACCAATCTCTTGCGTGGATTCTCGCCGACTACCGTACTCGTGGTCGTTGGCCATGAGTTGAGCCGACTGTTTTCCACGCTTGTCTTGACGAGAGGGCCCCACCGATAAAACTATTTTGTTCGAAATAGATTACACAGTTAGGAGGAAATCTACTAATGGGAGACGATAACATAGACGAGCCAATAGACGGTGATATAATGGCAGATTCTACGCATTACATAGATCCAGCTCTGTTTGATACAGATCGTCCAAGAGGCGTCCTCTCCACAACTGATCGTGAGTACCTAACAGGACAACAAGAGTACGAGCACCAACAGACAGAATCAAACAGAAAACAGGAGATACGAAAGCGAGTAACGAACAGTTTTCACGATTTTCCTATACTAACAGCATACTTAGACAAAGATCAGCGAGAACGAGTTTTTGAAGAAATCAATGAGACTACGTTAGAAAATGATCTCTCCTCTTTCGTTTCGTTCGTTTATAAGGGGCTGAACGGAGATATAGAACGCTTACAAGAAATAATCCGTAGAGGGCTATTCGACGGAATTAGTATCGACGAAGATGGTGCCTTAGCAGCAGATATTAAATCGATTTCAGTAAATGTTGATGTTGAGTACGAGCCGGATATTGACGAGGTGTATCAGCGTTTTAGAGAGGGTGAAGATGCGCAACTAATGCCTGAAGAGATTGGTCTGCTTGTTCGGAAAGGAAAACTAACAGCCGAAGATCTTGAGAGATTGGATCGTAGTGACCCAATGGATCTTCCTCCAAAGTTGGCGAGAAATATGAATCAAATGAAAAAGATGGCAGAAGAAATGGATGGGGTAGAATTGGTCGATGAGCCCCCGAATGAGGACAAGTGATCGAGATAGGGACACGAGGCAACAGAAATAGAGGCGTATCCCTGAGAGGTCTAGTTTGTTAGTTTCTGCCTAGTTTTGTGAGGGTATTACAGAGGAGTTCCACAATGACGGTTTGTGTGATAACCCGGAAGTAAGTGGAGAATCGGCGGTCGCTCCCAAGCCAATATCCCCCGTATACCGGTCAATTCTAATCAGAAAAAGTATACTTCACGACGGAAAGTCTGGTAACCAACATACGACTTGAGGCGACAGAGGGCGAAGACACGTGTAGATGACCGACGACGACCTCAACCAACTCCGTCGAGCCACCGTCTCATACCGGGACGATGTGATACTCCAACTGGGCGGATTCGTCGGGTTACGCGCCTTCGAGATCCCGCAGGTTAAGCCGACGCACGTCCGCCAGACCGACGCCGATCATTACCGTCTCCGGGTGCCCCGAGGGAAGGACACCACCAGCTCGGGCGGGAAGCCCCGAAACGGCTACCTCCCCAAGGATGTCGAGCGGTCCCTCCGGCGGTACCAAAACACCGAGAACATCGCCCCCGACCACCCTTCGTTGACCTCCCCGTCCGGGGCGTCCAGGCCGCCATCAAGCGTACAGCCGAGGCTGCCGCCGAGTAGAAAGGTGGTCCGGACTACCATCACGTGAACTCCCACGACCCTCACCAGCGGTTCGCCCAGTGGTTGCTCGTGGAGGAGAACATGAATCCCCGGGTGGTGATGTAGGTCGGGGGGTGAGACCCCTTCCAAGCTATCGAACCGTACCTTAACTCCCCCATCCCCTCGGTCGTCAACGACGCCTTCGAATCCCCCGGGCTTCACGGGTAACGCCCCGAGAGAATTGATCGGGGACCCCGGAAGACGCTTCAACAGAATTGGTCGGGAGTTCCCCTATAACCTTGAACAGCCCCGGAAGATACCGAGGGGAATTCGCTTCCCACATCAAGGGCACGGGCAGGAGTTCTTTTGACTATCCGAATTCGGCAGGTCTGGCCGGAGTGAAACAGTGAAATCGAGCGATATTATACTCAGCAACTACCGACCAATGAGGGGGAGAGGGAGAAGTGGGGTATCACCGGGGTACCGCTGGTACGCGCCTCCTGCCCGAAACGGCCCCGGAAAATTGGCCAGGAGTCCCGGGGGACATCTGGGGGTCTCCTGTTAAGCATCGGACGTGGAACATGTCTCTAGAGTCAGAGGATAGGGAGTACCCGTAATATCCGAATTCAGCATTTTTGATGGGATTCAAACGTCGAAATCGGCCGATACTTCGGTCAGCTACCACCGGCCATGTTAGGACAGTAGGACAGCTCTGGTGGACGGGGTCGGCGGCACCCGGTTCTCGGAGGGGCCCCAGAAATCTCCGGGGAGTTGGTCGGGACCCCACAGGGCTACTACCGGGGAACGTCTCGGGAAAGACTGGGATCACTTGAATCCCCAGAGCCTGGGAGAGGAGAGATATCCGTAACACTCGAATTCGACAGCTTTGATGGAACTAAAACGTCGAAATCGGACACACCGCCTGTTAGCTGTTCTCTTCTTCGGTAAGAAGTTGTACAACATCTCCGAGGGACCGCACTAACTTGACCCCGTTCTCGTAGTCGGTTGTGACCCGATACCCGCCTTCGTCCTGTGTAACGACCCCGGTGCCCGGGTGTGCGAGGAGTTGGAGGGCCGACCAGATCTCTTTGATGCTCGGGATATCGTCGGAGCCCTCCATGCCTACAAGATCCAACACGCCCTATCACCACCTTCGAGGGCTCGAATGACTGCGAGGAGGGTCTCCCCGGCGTCAACTCGGTCCTGGATGGACTCGTCAAGAAGATCGAGCCTGTCGTTCTAGAAGGACCCAGAGCAAGTCAAGAGAGCAAGGCTATTCCCCGAGGGGACGGCGTGCCGGTCTAGTCGGTCGAAGAGGTTTGGTAGTGTCGTCGACAGCGAGGGTAGTCAGATCTGTCGCCTCAGTGCTGTCGATGACCTCCAGCGCGAATCCCAGAGCAACCACGATAGCATGGTCGGCCCCTCGTTGGCGGCGGTTCTTGTCTACATTGGTGACACCAGGTGAATTGCCTCACCGTTACCCTAACCTTTCACTTCGACAACAACGTGTTCGGGGGATCGGATTTCCACGTCGGTGTCCCCCTCCCTCGGTCCAGTCGGCGGTACACCTAGCTTGGAGAAGTCTTTCGCGACGAGTTTCGAACTCGTCGTAGGCGTTTCTGTCCGTGCTGGTCGGCGAAAGTTGGTGGATAAGGTTAGGAGTTGGTCTGCCACCATGGTCGTCTTCTTTCTCAAGTTGGGTGTATGAACCTCTCGCCGGTATCGGTCGGGTCAGCTATAGCGGTTTCGACCAACTTGTCCCTGGCAAGTTGGTCAAAACGATTGTCGGCGATTCGTGTAAACCTCTAGAGCGATAGGTCTCGTCGGACCCTCCGATCTCGTTGAAATCCTCGATGTCGACGTCAACCTCTTCAATATCGATCAGGAAATTCGTACTCATAGGGACTTTCTTTGTTCCAAGCGATCGTGGCCAACATTCTCCTTCCAGAGAGATTCCACAAGGTTGGGATCGTGTCGAGTTGAAGGACTTAGCCTCTCGCAACCAACCCTCCATCGTAATGACGAGCGCAATATCGTTACTCTTGACGTTTTTCCATACCATGTCTACCGAAGTACCACAGACGTAGACAGGATCCTCGTCTGATGTGGCTCGAAAGAACTCTAGGTCACCCTTATCAAGGTAGGACTCAAGGTAGCAACCCAAAATAACAGCTATCGTTTATTTTCGAAAAATATTTTTATTAGTTGTTTTACTAACCTGTATGAAAGCCGGGATCCTCGGACTGCTAAATTCTACAGAAACACCGATTGATCAGGCTGTTGGAACCGCCGATCGTGATGGCCGTGAGTATCAGTATTGTATTCAACCCAGTGAGACAATTCACCCAGAAAGTCTCAGTAAGCCGGTCCAGATCGGCGAAGCAGCCCTTGAGGTACCAGAAAGGGTCGATCAAAAGGTGATACACGACGGAAATATCGTGGAAGAGTCTCAGACAAGGACTCAAACAAGGCACACTAATTGGATCCTGATTCCTGATGAGATTGTGTTGGTGGAAAACAGTGGTGGACAATTCTTTTTTGATTTACTCGCTTCAGAATACGGTTACGAGGCAAATAGGGCCAAGCTAGATCTTACCTCAATGCGGTCAGATTATGCGGAAACCGAACTTTGGCAGGCTGGGTTCTACGATCGGCTCGGGACCGCACAGAAAGGCGTTGTCTATGGTGAGGATGTCCTCGATGATAGTGACATGGGCGATCCCCTGAGAGAAGCACAAATCAACCAGCTTGGGTTCAGATACGAGTATGATGGGGAGCAAATGAAACTAACACTGACAGAGAGCGGATATATTGAAATATACCAACCTTCAGAATTCAACAGCGAGGATTTTGCTACGTATATCCAAACAGAAATTGTACGATATGTCGCAGGTATTTATTCCGGTAGCTCGTGACGGAAACATGTAATATTAAGTATTTTGTAGGTAACAGGTAAAGCAGAAATATATGGGAGATCCCAACGACCTTGACGAGAAGTTCGAGTATGATGGGAGATTAGTCTTCAATGGAATATTTATCGAAACAGAATCTTCGCCGTATAATTCAAAAGAAGAACTGCTCAGTGAACTGTCAGAATTCACTGAGGGCACTCCGGGGGAACCCGGGTTCGGATTTAAGGACTTACAGCTTGGTGAGTGGGCCGAGCGATACAGTGAGATACCTCCTGAACTGCTAGAGATAACTGATGACGTTTGGGATATAGAGTACCGTCGAGAGACCTATGATCTTTCTGAAGACTTGGTTGATGAGCAAGGTGACCCAGTCGATGGGTTTGTGAGCGATGATTGGTCGGCGTACGTGTATTGGTATCCAGATGAGTTCCTAATATTACAGGCAAGCAAATCCAAGCTAGAAGATCTAGAAGAGAAGCTGTTCCCAACAATAGGGCGCTCACACTTCGAATCTGAACAAGCAAGTGAAACCGATGATAATGATACGGATGGAAACTCCAATGAGGGCGGAGACAACGGAGATGGAGAAGGAAACCATCCCCACCGACTATTCCATCCTGAATTTCTTCAGTGGCTTGTTTGGAAGTATGATACTACTGGACACGCCAATGGATTAGAGCTCGTTGAGTTCTCTGATGCGTCCATGTCTGGTGATCTTTCTAACTTTGGTAAGAGAAATGATGTTGGGGATTCGCGGGATATTACTAAATCACATCCAATTATTGCTGGAATGTTGGATGATCGTGACTTTGAGAAACTCGAAGGCATATTTAAAGTGGACGACGTAGAGGTTGACGCGCAACTTTGGAGAGACGGTAGAATCCGCGTGATGGCCCAAGAGGACGTTGGAGATGCCTCCGACTACGGACGAGTACTAATTACAAACAAGTTCCTTCGAGAGTTTCTAGATGTCTATCTTGAGTGGCGCTCAATGGATCCCACTCGTAAATACGTTCATCCCGATTATTTTGAACTACTTCACGAACGCGCTAAGAATCTACCACGCAGTGCTACCTATGATTTTGATTTCAATGCTCTTGTACAACGGTACGCTCACCTCAGAGGTGAAAACCCAGCGGACTACAACACCCAGTTCAACATATAAATGAAAGCATCGCAACTGCTATCAAGATGCGGAATTAAGCTCAAATAGAGGCAAATGGCTGTTGACACCGTTCGCCGTTTGTCAGGCCCCAACGGTCAACAGCAACTTCTATCGGGCCAGATCACGCAATTTGATTGGCAAGATGAGAGGGAAATAACGAGCGAAGATCTACTTGGTGGGTCCGAGCTTGAATATCCTTATGTTGGTCAGCAACGGCGGTACAGGGGTTTTGAGTTTACAACTGACCCCATGTTCGGGTCGCCGGTACAGGCCACGGGCGTACTTGAGATTCGAGAGGGATCAGACTTGATCTTTTTAATATTGGATCAAGATGTTCCCAAGCCAGACACCATCTTTGCCGAACTCTCTGCGGCCTCCGAGCAGGGCCCACAAATAGAACAGGACTTTTCACCCACCTATACTGAGATTTGCGATTTTATCCGGCAGGCAGATGGTATCATTAAAATTGGTGCTCCCCCAGGAGTAGAGGACGCGAGTGAAAGAATTAGGAATGGGGAAGATGTGCCTGTTGAAGTAGCTCGGTTACGGTTCAATTACCAAGGAGACAGTCGTAGGGTTACCTATGCTGATGGTCAACTTGAGATACCGCTAAATGTGAACGGTGAGGACCTACTACAGCAAGTGGCACAGAACGGTACGTTCCGGGAGTATGTGGTACAAGTTTTTGAGACAATTTTTACTACATAGTGAGATGGCAGGGTTCCCATGGTGTTTTTTAAATTCAAAAGATGGGATTCCCGATTTAACACTCAACTTGGTCCCAAGGGATACATTACCAGAATCTGATGAACTACTATTACAGCCAGAGGCTAAGTTCAATTTAAAATACCAAATCGCCGACGACAGCTCATATTCTGGCACGCTTAGGTTACAAGCTCCTGACCCACTTAAAATAAAGAATCGTGGGCGGCCTAAGGACATAGAGTGGAAAAGCGATAGACAGGAGATATCCGCTACCGGGGTTCAAGGAGAGGGTATTATTCTCATGAAAGTTCTTCTCCCGTCACAGTATAGAGGTAGAATGAGGGGGAAAATCGAGATTTTTGAGTGTTCAAATGACGGGGAGACAAGATTGTGTAAGCATTCGGTAGTATCTGATCCGCCACTCACTCATACAACGTCATAGGCGTCTTGAGCGTGTTTTCTGGCGTATTCAGTATTGATTGAATCTCTTCCTGTGCTGTGGTTCCCGATGAAAGGACTGCTTCTACAGTGGACCCACGGTCAAGTGAGACCCTCATTAATTGAAGATATTGTCTAGCTCGCCCTCGGTCGGGCATTTGATGATCATACTGGATCTCAAATTGGAGGTACACGTCAGATATGTCGTCTGAAGCGGTGTCCTTGATTTTGCTGATAACAGAATTAAACTGTTCATCGAGGTCTTCATGCGCACGACTAGGGATATATATATTGGTTGAATACTTATGTTGTCTGCCTGATTCCAATGAAGTTATAAAATTGTTAGAATCGATCATTGTTAACTGATTTCGATAGTCTGGCTTTCCGATCGAAATCGAATCCTCGTCAATCTTTCTTATATACAAGTGAGCAACTACAGAGAGACGTTTGGCGATTCCTTCTCCAATGTTCTTGAGCTCAAATTTGACAGTATCATTATTAGCGGTGATTTTTCTTACATTTATGTGTGGTTCACGAGATGCTCTGTCAATCTGATTTTGCGTTTTTTGTAGACTTACCTGTCTTTCTTGAATGCCGGTCATATCCCAATATAGCACAGCCAGTAGGAGTGAGAATACACCGGGAACGACTGCCGCTAACAAATCACCAGCGCCAGCTGGTTCCTGAGGAGAGGGAAAGTATGGTGCCGGGTACAGGTACCCAGTAAGTATAATTGATGCGATAATTAGGGAGATGATCGCCAATAAAATTGCTAAGGGTTTCTTTTTCATTCAGCTACGGCAAGCATATAGACGGATATTATTAAAAATTTATACGAAACCATATGTATATCTCAGCATGGTGTATTCGGCTATTAACTCAATGTGCTTGTCCGACTATTGGGGAGAAGCCGGACGCATATAGAGTCTATCGGCCCAGAATAGTCCTGAAATGGGGGACAGACCTCATCTTTATGTCCGGTTAGCTTGATAACCGGACGCCACGATGAATCTGCGGGACCATCAAGAAAACGAGGCGGGCAAGAAGGTGTGGCTTAGCCAAGCGGAGGTACAGCAGCTTGTTGATATCGCGAGCGACACCGAACACCGAGTCGCCTTCGAGCTCGGAGCGCGTTGCGGCCTGCGGTCCGCAGAGATTACTGCTGTCGCTCCGCAGGACGTCGCTAGTACAGATGCCGGGCCGATGCTGCGGGTTCCGGACGGGAAAGGCGAAAAATACCGTGAGACGCCTATGCCGGCGAATCTCGCAACCACTATCCAGACTGTCGGCGACGTTCGCGACACACCCTCTGATGCCCCGGTCTTATCGATACAGTCAACGCGATCACTGCGTCGGTGGGTCAAAAACGCTCGCGAACAGCTGGCCGAAGAGACTGGCGACGAGGGCTGGAGGTACCTCTCGACACACGATCTCCGTCGAACATGGGCGACATCACTCGCTGAGAAGGAGGTAGACCCGCTTTTGGTGCTCGATTGGGGTGGGTGGGAAGATTTAGAGACGTTCCTCGACCACTACAAAGGCACGTACAGCCCAGCTGCGCAGCGTCGCGCTCGTGAGAAGGTGGCTTGGCTATAAAAAGGACTCCTCGATAATATCTGGCCATCTTAGTAGAGAAGCTACTGATACTCTCTGGAACTCAGCTTTGAACGTTGTGTATCTAACACTTAATTGACCGAAAATGGCGGCTGAGACGGTGTGAGCATGAAAAAGACAGTTCAGCCGCAGACGCTCCACTCTCCACTAGAGGTTCAAACGCCGTGAACGCTGCCTTCATTACCCTCTGTGAATCACTCTCCAGTTCGGCCGATACCGTAAACACCTCGTAGAACGTCTTTTCCTCCGATTTCGGGTCCAATAGTGTCAACACGACAATGTTCAAATCTGAGTTTGTAATATAAATTGGCAGTCACAGTTCCATTGATGAATGCCGTGGCCGCGCTAAACAAGCTTTTAATCAGTTCAAGTTGTAAATGTGCTAAAGATTAAGTTGTCCACTATTCGATATTTGTGTGATGAGTTCTATCTCTCCCGGAGATACGCTAGTTGTCCACGTTACCAAGGAAAGTCGTATCGCGGATGGGCTTTGTATGGGAGGATTCACAAATGTATCTGGGATCCCTGTCACAGATGTACCAGATATCCCGATTCACGTGCGAGGGGACATTGAGTCGGATCTGTGGTATGAAGTGTCGGTTGTGGAGATGCGTTCGGCTAGTATTATCGCTGAAGCAAAACACCAGGTTTCGGGTCGGTCTGGTGATTTGGTCGAAGAATCTACTGGCGAGAGTGGGAAAGTTTGGATCGTGGACTCAGCCGGCTCAGAGTGTTACCACACAACCAGCTCGTGTGAGATGATCAAGAAGAGCCAGGGGGAATTACTTCCAGTTGAGACCGGCTCAAGAGACACCCCACTTCCCGATATGATCTCTGATATGAGACGGTGTAATTACTGTCACTAGCTCTGTTGAACAGTGACCAAGAGTTCAGGCTCAGGTGGCTCACCTGCTCGCAAATAGATTCTACCCTGCCTACTCGCTCAATTACCGCAGTTCAGTAGAGTATGGTAAACTGATACTCGATATCCAGTAGATTGGGACAATAGCGGATGATTCCCATACTTTCATACGAGTGACGGGTGTCGCAATATCCATGTCCGTCCAGCAGATTACCAAGAAGGATATCGCGGGCTGGGAGTCCCTCCAAGATATCGCCGACTCCTTCGAGAAACGCGGACTGAAACCGCGTCCTAACCTCGGAGAGAGCAACGAACTCGTCCTTCAGCTCGCCGACGACGAGTTCGTCGTGCTGGTCAAGGCGGGGCCCGGTGAGACGGCGACCGATTTCAAGCCGGACAACCGCTCTCGGCACACGAACCTCGTCGCCACGAACGACTTCGAGGAGTTCACCTTCCTCACGCGGATGCGGAGCTGGGAAGGACAGCAGCACGGGCGCATCAAACACCAGAAGATCTCGTTTACCAAAGCGCAGTTCACGAGCGAGAGCGGCGAGAAGAACACCGTTCTGAAGAAGCTGAACTCGATCGAATACGGCTCCTCAGCCGCGATCTACGACACGCTGTACGACACCCAACAGGTCGTCAAGGAGTTCTACGAGGAGTTCGAGGAGCTCCGGACGAGCCTCGTTCAGGAGGTGTCCGGGATCCAAGACGACCGCGGCGACGCGAAGCAGCGCTACGTTCAGGTCATCCTCGACCGGATGATCTTCCTGTATTTCATTCAGGAGAAGCGCCTGTTGGACCGGAATCCGAACTACCTCCACGAGCAGCCCGGCGACGTCGTCGATGACGGCGAGGACCGGTACGAGAACTTCTACCGGCCGCTGTTCTTCGATTACCTCGCAGAGGACAAGCAGAACCCCGACTTCGGGAGCCTCCCGTACCTGAACGGCGGGCTGTTCGCGAAGAACCCCGTCGAGGAGGAGTTCCCGGACGCAAAGCTTGGCGCGTCCGCCGAAGAAACGAACGAGCTCTTCGGCGACGTCTTGGATTTCCTGTCGGACTGGAACTGGAACGTGGACGAACGGCTCGACATCGTCGACCCGAAGAACCTCTCGCCCGCGATACTGGGCCACATCTTCGAGCAGACGGTGAATCAGAAGGAGATGGGCGCGTACTACACGCCCGAGGAGATCACCGGCTTCATGTCTCGCCGGACGATCCATCCGTACCTTCTCGACCAGCTCAACGACGCCGTCGACGCCAAGTACGACGAGATCGACGACGTGTTCGGGTTCCCCGAGTTCGAAGCTGGCGATGGCGAGGCGGCGGTCGCTGACGGCGGGACGATGACCCAGCAAGCGGCCACCGAGAGCGTGGATACGAAACACGTGGAGACGCTGTACCACGACATCCTGAAGGAGGCGCACGTCCTCGACCCCGCGGTCGGGAGCGGCGCGTTCCTGCTCGCCGCGCAGGATGTGCTCGTGGACATCTATATCCAGTGTATCGAGTACTTCCAGCAGCTCGAAGTGGAGGGGAAGGGCTGGGAGTTGGAGTCCCGGACCCGCGACGAGTTGGAAACGATTAACGAGGGACAGGGCGGCGCGTCGCTGTACGCGAAGCGGACGGTCATCCTGAACAACCTGTACGGGGTCGACATCGACGAGGGTGCGGTCGAGATCTGTAAACTCCGCCTCTGGCTCTCGATGGTTGCGGACATCGAAGACGAGCCAAGTGAGGTGGAACCGCTCCCGAACATCGACTTCAACATTCGGCAGGGGAACTCACTTATTGGGTTTACCGATCTGATGGAAGTGAACTCAGACGGAGACGCTGCGCTGACTAACTATGGGGGCGGAATCGGTGGAAGCGTCGAAGAAAAGTACGAAGACATCATCGAGGCCGTCGAAAATCATCGTGCTGCGGAGAGCGGAACTGACGCGACAAACTGGCGAAAAGAGGCAGAAAGACGCCTCTCGAATTACCGCGGTGATCTCAATGAGAAGGTTAAGAAGGACTTCGAAGAAGCCGGTGTCGAGGGCCTCACGCAGGATGATATAGAAGACCACTCACCGTTCCACTGGGTACTCGAATTTGCGACAGTGTATGCCAGCGGTGGGTTCGATATTATCATCGGTAACCCTCCGTGGGATGTTGTCGCACCTAATCGTGAGGACTATTTCACCAAATTTGACGAGGTATTCCGACAGCGTGGTCCTTCGGATAAGGACGAGACACAGGATCAACTTCTGGAAGACCCAGATATCGCTGAGGGATGGGAAGAATACCAACTTGAAATGGAAACTCGTGCGACCTATTTCAATAAGAATTCACAGTACAAGCTCCAAGACCCGATAATTGATGGGAATTCTGTTGGGAATGAAAACGATCTCTCTCTGCTCTTTCTGGAACGTGTGTTTGAGTTGGCTAGTGATTCATCATACGTGGCACAGATCCTTCCAGGAACAATATTTGTAGGGGCAGCCGGGAAAGATCTACGCCGAAATCTACTCGATAACACGACTGTCAATGACCTAGCTGTGTTCCAAAACGAGGGGATCTTCGAAGACCTACACCGACAGTATAAATTCGGGGTTGTCACCTTCAAAAACTCTGGTAAGACGGAGGATCTTAAATCGATCTATCGAAAAGGTGATCTTGACATCCTACGGCACATCGATGAATCGGCAGTCTCCGTCACACGAGAAGTGTTGACGCAGTATTCACCCAAGGCTGGGATTTTTCCGCTTATTGAATCCCAAGCACAGGCAGAACTATTGGAGAAAGTTATTGAACATCCGCCGCTGAGTGATGCCTCTCAGGGGTGGAAAGTAACCCCATACCGGGAACTTGACCGTAATCAGGATAGGGATCGATTTTTAGAGTTAGAAGATGAAGGAAATTATCCAGTCTACGGTGGGTCAAATATCTACCAGTACGATTATACACCAGATTTCATCGAGGACTTAGAGCCGCCAACACTATGGAGTGTTAACGAAGGCAAGAATCCTGATAAGAGCGCAAAACGAAGAATTCGAGAGAAGACATTCCGATCCCGTGACCCGGATATGGGATTGAAGAAAGCGATCTACAACGAGTTCGACGGGACCGGGTCACAGAAAGGGTTCGTGAACGACCTGCTGGAACGTGAACGCGGGAAACCACTTTCCTTGGACGACGTCAAGTTGGACTGTAGCGAATACCGGATCGTCTTCCGGAACATCACGAATTCCACGAATGAGCGGACGATGATCTGTTCGGTGATCCCCAAGGGAGTCGTCTGCCACCACGCAATCAACACAATTCGCCCGTACACATTCGACATCTCCCGTGAAGATCTCTCAAACGACTCATTACACTCTGTGTACGAGCGCGTGTTCACCGATCAGGAACTATTCGCTGCTTTAGGGCTCTTAAACAGCATTCCGTTCGACTATCTCATGCGGACGAAAATCGAGGAGAACCTCGTGATGTACAAACTCACAGAGTCACAGGTTCCCCGACTCACAGAAGATGATGATTGGTTCAATTACATTTCTGACCGAGCAGCACGTCTCAACTGCTACGGCGAACCATTTGCCGAAATGCGTGAAAGGCTAGGTGGTGTTGATTCGGTCACGGATGCCGAGAAACGAAACGAACTGCGGGCAGAGATCGACGCAGCTGCGTTCCACGCGTATGATCTCACAGAGAGTGATACAGAGTTCGTTCTGAACACGTTCCACACGGTCCAGTCGCCGCGGATTATGACAGATGAATACCTCAATATGGTGTTCGAAAAGTATGAGACGCTCCAACAAAAGGGGCCACAACCGTAGGGACGCCAATTAAAACTGACTACACTCCAATAACTCCCCAGCACATCAGTCTGGCCTGTACCTCGCTCTCTCCAACCAGCTTGGTTTGGTACTCTGTCGAACCCTCCACGTTCTCTTTTAGGAACACTTCCAGTTCTTCTAGGAAATCCACGGGTGGCCAGTCTGGGAACGAATTGTACTCAGTAGTATCACGGAATTTCTCTCTGAGAATACGATCTTCATCGGTGTTGGCTAACTTCACGTCTTGAAGCCGCTCGCTGAGATTCTCAGCCCACTCGCCGAGTGTATCGTAATCGTCTCGCGGAACCGACTCCTCCCCGTGGTTCGGTCCTAGGTAGTATGCGATGAAGTCCAGAATCGTCTCCTGCTCCTTGGAGAACGAGTCTCCCTGTTTGAACGCGCCCTCCACCTGCCCTTCCCGAATCGCCTCCAGTCGCTCGTCGAGGACCTCCTGAATTTCCTCTCGGTTGGACAGGACGTTGTCGGCGTCGCCCGTGATCGGTTCACCCCTCACCTCAGGGTTGATTTTGAGCGTGCCGACGGGGCGCTCCTTCACCTCGTCCGCGAACGGCTTGTAGTAGAAGGCCCGCCGAACGCGACCCAAGGGCGGGTCGCTATCCTCGTCGTCGAACCAGAGATGCGCGAGCCCGAACACACCCGGACGCGGCCCGGACTCGTGACCGGTGACGTTCGTGTACAGGCGTTCGCGCTCCTCCGCCGACTCCTCGAAGTAGTCCGCGGCGTACTCGAAGTCGTCCTCGGATAGGCCGAACTCCTCGTTCAGCTCCTTCTTGAGCAGGAACCGCTCGTAGGCGGCGTGTTCGTTGCTCCCCGCGTTGCGGAGGAGCGGGTTCTTGCTCGTGTCGTCGAGTTCGTTCACGTCCTCAACCTCCCGGGACTTCTGGAGCGAGTCCTCGATCTCGTCCACCTGTAGCTCGCCGATCGTCTTCTCCGTCTCCACGCCGGTCTGTTCGAGAATCTGGTCCTCGTTCGGGTCGAGGATGTTGTTCTCCTTGCCGACGATCAGCGCGATGTCGTTGATCTTCGCCTGAAGCCGTTTCAGCAGCTTGATTGCCGCCTCGATATCGCCGTCGGGGTAGAAGTTGTGGACGTACTTCTCGGCGGTGCTCCCGATCCGGTCGATACGCCCCACGCGCTGAACGATCCGCATCGGGTTCCACGGCAGGTCAAAGGAGATCTGGACCGATACGTCCTGAAGGTTGACCCCCTCGGAGAGCGTGTCGGTCGCGATGACGTACTGGAGTTCGTCCTCGCCAGACTCGGCCAGTGTCTGCTGGTACCCCGACGCCTCCGGCGCGAACCGCTGAATGACGTCCTGCTTGTTGTCGTCGCCGCCCTTGACGACAGCGCTGTTCGCTTCCGTGAGCGGCGAGTCGGGGTCGTCGAGCAGCGTTCGATGAACGTAGTCCGCAGTCGCGCGGTACTGCGTGAAGACGAGGACCTTCTCGTCGTCGTAGCCGTTGAGAACGTCGACCAGTCGCTCGACCTTCGGATCGCGGAACTCCCGGAGCGAGAACACCGCCTCGTAGAACTCTCGGGTCGCCCCGTCGACGTCGCTCAGGTCACTTCGGGGGTAGAGGATCGGGTTCAATTCCTCCTCCGGAACGTCCGGAAGAACGCCAGCGTTGTGCTCGTGGAGCCACTGTCTCGTCGCAACGGCCTGGTCGCTCACGTCGCCTGAGTCCTGTGCGATGTCGCCGATGAACTGCGACAGGAAGTACGCGAGCAGCGTCAGGTCCTCTCGGATGTACGTCTTCACCTCGCCAATCGTCGCGTCCGCCAACTCGTCCGGGGTGTCCGTCTCCGTGTCCTCGTCCGCGCGGACCGCGGTCGTGTCGAATCCGAACTCTTCGAGTGTCTGTTCGAGGTCTTCGGCAGCGTCGCCTCCCTCCACGAAGTCGTCGAGCGTCTCCGCCTGCTCGTCGTCCTGCGCTGCGCGCAACAGGTCGATCTTCTTCTCCTCGGGAAGGCCGTCGAGGAGCCCGAGTAGCCGCCGTTCGCTCTGATGAAGCGTCTGGATCGACTGAACGAACGCGTACGTCGACGACTCCAGCCGTTTGAGCAGATTCAGCTTGTACAGCGCCTTCAGTGTCCCGCCCGCCTTCGGGTTCTTCACCGTGATGTGCGGCAGGTGGAGTGCGTCCATCACGTCCGGCAACATCTGATAGACTGGCTGGTACGCCGCCGGGAGCGAGTACTGCTCCTTGTTGAGCGTCGGCGGCTTGAAGCTCATCTCGAAGTCCTCGTCCTCTTGGATCTGATCTTTGACGTGTTTCCGCGTCCGAAGTACCATCACCTCGTTCAGAATCTTCGAGATCTCCTCCGAATGACGCTGAAGCTTCTCGGTGATGCTCTTGAGCTTTTCGTCACTGGCCTCCTCTTTTCCGGCGGCGATCTCCTTTCGCGTCTCGGAGAGTTCGATGTACTCCTCGAAGGCACCGAAGTCCAGCGACGCCTTGTTCCGCAGTTCCTCGGAACTGGTGAACAGACTGATGAGGTTCTCCAAGTCGGTCGCAGAGTTGTTGATCGGCGTTGCCGTCAGCATTATCATCGTCTTCCCGCGGAGCTGGCGGAGGTTCGCGTGGCGGCGAGTCCCCTTGTAGTCGTCATCGTGGTCCGGCTCGGGTCGCCATTTTCCGTGATTCCGGAACCGGTGAGCTTCGTCGATAAGTACGACGTCGAATGCGTCTTTGAGGTCTTGGACCTCCTCGTACGCGAGGTTCTGGAACTTGCTAATACTCATTACGTCCAAGTGGGTACCGTCGACCTCAAGTCCGAAGTACGGGTTCCCGTCTTCGTCGGTATCGTCTTGGAGCAGGTCTTCCCATTGTTCGGTAAGGTTCGCCGGCACAATCAGCAGACAGCGATCCCCGCGTTGGCGGTAGTCGTGGAGGAGCTCACCACCGATGAACGATTTTCCGAGACCGACTGAGTCGGAGATGATACACCCGTTGAACTGAGAGAGCTTCTCCTTCGCGCTTTCGTATCCGAGCGTCTGGAAGTAGTACAACGGACTGTCACGGATGTTGACGTTCCCGCTGAGTTCGTCATACGCGAGGAGCTTGTACAGCTCGAACGGTTCGATGTGCGTCCCTAAGTCGTCGGGTGTCTCGTCGTCGTCAGGCTCGTCTTCCTGCTGTTCCTGCCAGTCTTGGTACTTGTCGCTGTTCTCAATTATCCGGATGATCTCCTCGCTGAAGTCCTCGGCGTTCGCCCACTGGTTGTCGTACCAGTTTTCGAACGCTTCCGCCTCGCGTCTGTCCTGACTCGTGAGATTCAGTTCGATGTTGTTCCGGTGCCCGCTAGCGGTGAAGTTCGACGACCCGACGACAGTGGCACACGGACGTGTGTCTGTATTATCGTCAGTCTCCCAGTCGTCATCGTCGCGTGGCGCTCTGAACGAGGCCCCCTTTGCGTGGAAGTATCCGTTTTCTGGATTTCGCACGCGGACGCTAACTTTGTCTTCAGCTATGAAATCTCGCAGGCGGTCCAACCGGTCCAACTGCGCGTTGTTCAGCTCCTCGATGCTCTGTTTGACCTCGTTTTTGAGATCATCGCGCAGGTTCTGCCCCTCTCCGATTTCGTCTGCGGTACTCCGGTTCGTCTGTCGGCCCATCAGGATGCGAATTGGAGCGTGACCGAGCTCACCAGGGTCGGCAAGTTGTTCGAGATCCTCGCGGTACAGGTTAAAACCGGAGAGATAGAAATAGCCGGTTGCGATACGCGCTTCTTCAGTTTGCGGAATTATTTTTTTGTAGACGTCTTCGACCGTCCTGTCGCTATTGTCGACGAGCGGAGGGAGAGAGATCATTTAGGAGAGAAGATCGGAGGGAGGCAACTTAGTGTTTAGTAGACTCGAACGTCTTGGAGTTGTCTTTGATTTGCGTAAAAAAAGCAAGGGGCGCCGAGTGAGGCGCGCCGACCCCCTGTGTTTCTGCTGTAATCTGCCGAGCGAAGCGAGGCAGTGGTTTACTCCAGTGGCTCCTTAGCCACACACGTAACTGAGAGTTGGGTACCCCACCTCGAAGTTACGCCGGCAGAGGAGACGGGGCGGAGGCTCAGGGGCCACATCATCAACAGACTACTCGCGAATACCCCACGAAAAGCAGCAAAATAAGCCTCTAAATGCCCAAATCGATAGTGATGCCTCTCAGGAGGCCCCGCGCTATCCGGGAGTTCCTAACGCATCGGCAAAGTGCCGAGGCTCGTATACACGGCCGTCGACGAGAGTGATCTTCGGCGCGAACTCGAACGCGAACTGCCGAAGCTTCTCGTCAGTTACCTTCGACCACTGACTCGCCCCACTTCGCAGGAGCCGTCGTGCCTCACTGAGGGTCTCAGGCTGGAAGCCGATATCGAGTGTGTCGGGATCCACGCCCTCGGTGCGGCTAATCTCTCCACCGTACCTGTCGAGCCACCGACTCCATGGATCGTCGTCACCACCGTGGGCCTCCGCTCTGGTGAGTCCATCAAGCGCATTCTCAAGACCGGATTGGATGCTGTTCGACACCGCATCGATATAGCCCGTCAATTCTTGGGCGATGTACTTCGACCCGATTTGAACCTCTCCGTAGGTATGATCCACGAGCGGCGAGAGCCGCTTGAGGGCGCGATAGACAGTGTCGAGGTGGACACCAATGGAACGGGCCAACTCCTTCGGCGACGTCTCTCCGCCGTCCGTGAGCAGCGTCTCGACCAGCTCCGTGTCCGTCTCGTTCATCTGCGTCGCCGTCCCGAAGATCTGATCGTCTTGTTTGGTTTCGATCCGCGGTAGACGGTCTTCGAGAATCTTCCGCCACCGACGAGATCCAGTCACCTCGAAGTAGTCGTCGTCGACGAACATCTGACCGTCCGGACGGGTGGGGATGTTCGACCAGTTGAGAACGTTCAACAGCGCCTCGTCGAGTTCAGTGACAAGCGTGTCGAGGTCTCTCCAGTACAGCGTATCGTCGTGGATCGAGTTCTGGAAGGAGACACCAATCTTCGGATTTTCGAGCGCTGTCCCCTCGACGGCATCGGGGTTTCGCATGTGGTAATGCTTGAACTCTTTCGCTAAGTCGTGGCTGCCGACTAACTCACCGGCACGACGCGAGTCGATAGTCGCGGTGTGATAGTGACCAGGACACTCCCGGTCGTCACGGACCGATTTCGTGTACCCTTCGCGGTCGCCGGCGAGCAACAGGGAGATCTCGTGAAGCGTCCCGTCGTACGCGATAACCTCACCGGTTTCCCCTTTGAGCACTCTGACGTACAGCTCCGCGTCGACAATATTTGACGACTTGTGAAGCCGGTCCTCGTCGAAGTCGTCCGGGTAGATGGGGGTCGGACTGTTGAACCGGAACCCCTGACGCGTCGCGAGCGCATCGAGCGACTGCCGGAGTACCGCCGGATACTGTTCGAAGTCCCAGTATGAGCCCTCAACTTCTACGTCGTATCCCTCCAAGTCATAGGGATTGGACATCGACCTGTTCCCCTCCTTCGTCTCGATGTCTGGCCATCGGGGAGAGATTCGGAAGTACACGCGCTTCCGAGCTTCTGACTTGGCAGCACCCCACGAGTCGTACCCCCTCGGATAGACATATACCAGATACTCCCGGACCTCATCGAGTTGGAAATTCTCGGCAGCGCGTGGGGCAAGCCCGGAGGATTTGAATCCGAACTCAACGTTCCACTCGGTCCCATCGATTTCGGCCGTCGTCTTGAGTCGCCCGTGCTGCTCGAAGTCGTGCTCTCCCTGGAGGGAGCGCAGACCGAAGTACGATCGGAGCGGATTATCGAGGTCTTCACAGTTCCATTTGAGATAGGCGTGGAACTCGTGGGGCTGTGGGTCGATGAACGTACGGGCGAAGTGTTCATGATCAGAGTCGGCAGCTTCGGTAGCCTCGTTAGTATTGGTCGCATCCGACTCACTCTCTTCGAGACGCTTCTCGGCGCGCTGGTACGCTTCACACGTTTTGAGATGATGGACCGGATCATCGTCCCGGGTATGCGTCTCGTGGCAGTATCGACACTGTGAGACTGCTTCAGCGTCGCACCTCCCCTCGTGCCTCACCGCGATACGGTGTTGTTTGAACTTACACCGACAGAATCGACATCTAGCAATATATCGGGGGTTAACGGTTCGTCGCCGTGGCTCCGTGGATGTGGCTGAGTTGGCTGTCGTATCCGCATCTGACCGTAGTGCGTCCGCTTCCGTTTGCTCGACCGATGTTTCGATAGAGTCCGTCTGGTCGTCAGTGACCGCCTCGGCCTCGTCGAGCTGCCCGAAGAAGTCGTCCGGGTCGGTCACTGCGACCACCCCCAGATGGGAGTCAACAGAGGACGGAGCAGTCGCTCAGGGTCGAAAAAGAATTTAAAGGAGTGTAGATGTTCGTTACTCGTTTCCGAACATCTGGCGCATCATCGGGTGCATCTCCATGAGCTGCTCTTCGGCGATCTCCTCGTACAGCTTGTACGTGATAGAGACCGCAAGCAGTAGCCCGGTACCGGAGACCTGCCCGATGGTGCCGAGCAGGTTCGCCATCACGGCGAGCAGCCCGACGAGGGCGCCGCCGATGACGGTCACCTGCGGGATGTACCGCTCCATGACCTTCTCGACGACCTGCGGGTTCCGGCGGAACCCGGGGATCTGCATCCCGGAGTTCTGGATCTGTTTCGCGGTCGCCTCCGGCCCCATGCCGGTAGTCTCGACCCAGAAGATCGCGAAGATAGCGCCGCCGACGATCATGAACGCGAGGTCGATCGCGAGCCGGATCGCGATCATCCACGGCTCGACGGACGCCGGTATCTCACCGAGGAACCACATCCACTGCCCCCGGCTCTGAATCGGGTTCAGGTAGTAGAACAACCCGCCGATGGGCTGCCCCTGCTCGCTGTAGGTCCCGAGTATCGCCGGCATCCCCGCCCACTGCGAGGAGAGGATCTGGCCGAGGAACTGGATGTTCGCCTGTAGCGCGCGAACGAGGATCATTGGGAGGACGGACGCGTAGATGAGCTTCACCGGGAAGCGTCCGCGGGCGCCCTTCACGCGGGCGTGCGACAGCGGGATCTCGACGCGGACCGACTCCGCGTACACGACGATCCCGAAGATGAACACCGTGGTGAAAAGCGCCAGAATGTTCCCCGGATCGAAGAGGAGATTCTGGAGCCCCTCCGCCGTGAACGGCGACATCGACACCGGCACGTCGCCGAAGATGACGCCGTACCAGCTCGCGAAGAAGCCGGAGGCGCCGAGTGCGGAGAAGCTGAAGAAGCCGCCGACGATCTGCTGGCTCACCGACGCGATGATGAACAGCCCGACGCCGGAGCCGACGCCCCACTTGCTCACAATCTCGTCCATGAACAGGATGAGGATGCCGCCGACGAAGATCTGCGCGAAGATCAGCACCTGAACGCCGAACGTCCCGATGCCGAGCGCGCTCGCGACCGCGTCGTCCGCAGGGAGGAACCCCCCGGTGAACACCATCGGCGCCGCCGTGAGGGCGGAGACGATGATCACCAGCAGCTTCTGGAGGCCCTGATAGAGGACCTGGTCGCGCGGGTCGTTCTCGGTGTCGAGCCCGAGGAGGTTCGCACCGCCCAACAGCTGGAGGACGATGGACGCCGTGACGATCGGTCCGATACCGACCTGTAGCAGCGACCCGGACGACCCGGCGAGCACCGACCGGAACTGCCCGAAGAAGTCCGACCCCTGCCCGACCGCCAACCCGAACGGGTTGATGTTGGTCAGGAAGAAGTAGACGATCAGGATTCCGGCCGTCCACGTAAGCTTCCGTCTGAACGGGACGTGTCCCGCGGGCCGCTCCACGACGGGCATCCGCGAGAGCACCGGTTCGGCGGCCTCCTTCCAGCTCATGTTACGCCTCGTCGTTCTCGTCGTCGGAAGTGTTTTCCGGTTCGTCAGCGGGCTCTTCGGCGCGCTCGGAGAGCGTCGCCTCGCCGCCCGCCTCCTCGATGAGCTCGACCGCACCGGCGGTGAACGCGTCGGCCGTGACGCGGAGCTCGCGGCGGACCTGCCCGCCGCCGAGCACCTTCACCACGTCAGCCTCGTGGCCGTCCTCAACGACGTCGCGCGCGTCGAAGACGTACGCGTCGCCGTCCTCCTCGGCGAGACCGTCCGCGGCGTACAGCGCCGCGTCCTCGTCGAGCTTCTGGATCTTCACTTCGAGGACCTCCGTCTGAGCGTCCTCGGGGCGCTTGAACCCGTGCTTGCCGAGCGGACCGTAGTTGTGGTACTCGTGTTTCGCGCGACCGGCCGCGCCGCGACCGCCGCGATGCCCGGCGCCGCGCCGGTTCTTGTGCGTGCCGCCGCCGTGCGTCCGAGAGCCGCGCTGTCGTCGTTTCTTGCTCGTCATCGCATCGCCTCCAGGAGACTGTCGATCTCCTCGGTGGTGTGTTTCCCGAGTTCGCCGCCCTCGATCACGGGGTGTTTGATGCCCTCGTGACCGCCGCGGGGAGCGTGGAGCCGCAGCGTCGGCGAGAGACCCTGCTCGCGCAGCGTGGTCTCCTCGTCGACGAGCGCCTCGGCCAGCGCCTCCAGGTCGGCGTAGTCGGTGTTGTCGTCGATCCACTCGTCGTCGACGTCGGCCGAGCCTTCGAGCGGCTCGCCGCGCCGCGCGATCGTTCGCGCGACGGCCTCGACGCTCGGTTCCCCGAACGCGACGACATCGTTGACCTTCGCGATCATGCCGCTGTACGAGTCCGTCTCGGGGACGAGCGTCGCATGGTTGACGCGCCCGACGTTCAGCATGTCGAGCGTGTCCTCGACGCCGGACCCGAGATTAACCTCGCCGCGGAGCTGAACGATCGCCTGCATCACTCGCTCACCTCGTCGTAGTGGACTTCGCGCGCGTGCTGGGGCGTACGGGACTGCGCCGCGTTCTCCAGCGCGTTGAACGTCGCCTTCGCGAGGTTCACCGTCGTGCGCGTGTTGCCGTCGGAGTTCGTCCAGGCGTCCTCGACGCCGGCGAGTTCTAGGATGTTGCGGACCGTCTCCGCGGCCGCGAGGCCCAGCCCCTGCGGGGCGGGCTTGATCTCGACGGTGACGGAGCCGGCCTTCCCCTTCGCCGTGCGGGTCAGGGAGTTGGTGCCGCCGGGCTGGTCCTCCCAGGACCCGGAGCCGCGGTCCACCGAGATGATGTTCAGCTTCGCGACGTCGATCGCCTTCTGGATCGCGCCGCCGACCTGGTCGTCGCGGGCCTGCGCGTAGCCGAGGTAGCCGTCGCGGTTGCCCACGGCGACCACGCAACGGAACTTCACGCGGCGGCCGGAGTCGGTCATGCGCTGGACCATGTTGATGTCCAGCACCTCGTCTTCGAGCCCCGGGAGGAGCTGGTCGACAATCTCGGCCTCCTTCAGCGGGAGCCCGGACTGGAGCGCCTGTTCCATCGACGTGATGTCGCCGTCCTGTACCTTGCGGCCGAGTCGCGTCCGCGGTTCCCAGCCGTCGTTGTGTCTACTCATGGTCCTCCTGGATGGTCGCGAGCACGTCGTCGAAGTGCTCGGGTAGCTCGCTGGCGTCGAACGACCCGCTGTACAGCGGGTCGTCGAGCTGCTCGGCGTACGAGGCGATGTGCTCGCCCCGCGTGCGCGACCAGTCGGCCAGCACGTCGTCGTTGTGCGGGATGTCGAGGCCCGCGTCGATCGCTCCTTCCTGTACCGCGAACGTCTTATTGCCGGGCGTCGCCGTGTTGAGCCCGATGTCGAGGACGGCCTCGTCGAGGCCGGCGTCGACTGCGCGAGCGCCCGCGAGGTACCCGGTGAGGTACGCGCTGGGGAGGTTACCCGTGGGGGCGTCCCAGCCGTACTCGCCGAGCTCCTCGCTGGAGGCGGCCGCGTGGGTCTCGTCGCCGTCGGATCCGGGGGTCACCAGCTGCGCCCTGACGTGAGCGTTGCTCACCCGAGCGACCAGGCGAGGCTTGCCCGATTTCAGCAGGCGCAACCTCTGATGGTAATCCGTCCGGACCTCGCGGCGGCGCCGCATCGGCACCTTGTATCGTGGTCCTGTCGCCATTAGTCCGTCACCTCGTAACCGTACTCCGTCCGAATGTACGCCTCGAGACGGGCAACGTCCTCGAAGTCTCCCCCGCTCGCCTTGTTGTACAGCGTGCGGTACTCGGAGGCGTCGAGCACGTCTTCGTCGTCGCGAAGCTCCTTCAGGCGCGCCCGCTGTGCGCGGATGCGCGCCTTCCAGTCGTCCTTCGTGTTCTGCCGCGCGCCGGAGCGCCCCTTGCGGGAGCCGGCACCCGACTGGTGGCCGTACGAGCGCTTGTCGGCGCGCTCGCGGGCCCGACCGCGCGAGTTCGTCTTCGCGTCCTTCGCGCGGATCGTTCCCTGATCGATGAGTTCGCGGACGTCTTCGCGGGTGATGGCGTCCTCGATCTCTTCCTGTGCGTCGGGGTCGAGCCAGACGCGGCCCTTGCCGACGTCCAGCTCGTCCGCTGCGAGTCGTTTCTGCGCCTTCAGATCACTCATCGTCGACCTCCACTTCGACGTAGGTCGGGTTCAGCACGCGAATTTCGCGCTCCGCGGCCTCGTCTTCGATCAGTTCGCGCTTTCGACCGCCGACCTTCGAGGCGATCCGCACCGCCTGCGTGTCGCCGTCGACGCCCTCAAGATCGTCCGTGTTGTGAACGCGGACCTCCTCGAAGCCGCTCGGGTGCAGGTCGCGCGACGCCGTCGGCGAGCGGAAGCCGGCCTCGACGACCGGCCCCTTCGACTTCATGCGACGGCGCTGCTTGGAGAGCCCGCCGCGCGGCTTGCGCCACGACGTCGGGATCCGCTTTTTCTTGTGGTAGTCCTGCCGGTTGAACTGCGGTTTCCCCTCGCGGTGCTTCTGTGCGAGCGCGCGAGCGGTCTCGTCGTCCAGTTCCGGCGTCTTGTCGGCGTGACCGCGGGGCCGAAGCTCCGTCTCGACCGTCTCGGACTCCTCGGCCTCGTCGACCGGCTCCTCCTCGTCGGTCTCGTCTTCGATCTCCGCGTCCGCCTCCTCGTCGACCTCCAGCCCGCCGACGTCGGCCTTGACACGCGCTGCGAGCGCGTTGCCGACGCCGTCGACCTCGGAGAGCTCCGACTGGGAGGCGGCCTTCACGTCCTCGACCGTCTCGTAGCCGGCCTCGCGAAGCGCGTCCGCCTTCGAGGGACCGACACCGCTGATGTCTTCCAGTTCGTCTGCCATCGGTTAGGCACCTCCGGTGGGTTTCTCGACGATGTACACGCCGTCCTGGAAGACGCGCGTGTCCTTGTCGGTCACCTTCGTCAGCTGTTCGATGTCGGCGGCGGTCTGGCCGACGGCCTCCTTGTCGGAGCCCGAGAGCGTGACCGTCTCGCCGTCGATCTGTACGTCCGTGTCTCCGCGGATGGGGGTGCGCCGCGCGGCGCTCTCTCCGAGGAAGTTCTCGATGACGACCTCGTCGCCCTCCACGTTCACCTGCATCGGGAAGTGGGCGTAGTACACTTCCATGGCGTACTCCCAGCCCTCGGTGACGCCGTGGATCATGTTGGCGACGTGGCTCTCGAAGGTGCCGACGGTGGCGTTGGTCTTCGCGTCCTCGTTCTCGGTCGCGATGACCACCGCGCCGTCCTCGATCGTCACGTCGACGTCGGGGTACCAGAGGCGTCGCGTGACGCTCCCGTTGGGTCCTTCGACGGTGAGTTCGAGGTGGTCGGTCTCGGCGGAGACGTCGTCCGGAATCTCGATTTCGACTCTGTTCATTGTTAGTAGACGTATGCGATCACTTGGCCGCCGATGCCCTCCTCGCGGGCCTCGTAGTGGCTCATGACGCCGTGGCTCGTCGTGACGATGAGCGTCCCGTAGTCACGGGCGGGGAGGTACCGCTTCTCCCACTTCTCGAACTCGTCCGCACCCGCGGAGTAGCGGGGCTTGACGGCGCCACACTCGTTGATCGCGCCTTTCAGTTCGACCTCGAACTTCCCGGCTTTCCCGTCGTCGACGTACTCGAAGCCGTCGACGTACCCGCGGTCGTAGAGGACCTCGAGGACGGAGCCGATGATGTTCGAAGCGGGCTCTACCGTGTACGACAGGTGGCCAACGCTCTCGGCGTTGTCCATGCCGGCGAGCGCGTTGGTGAATGGATCGTTTCCCGTCATGATCAGCTGTACTTCTCGAATCCCATGTCTCGGGCGACCTCGCGGAAGCACTGCCGGCAGAGGTTGATGTCGTACTTGCCGACGAGTCCCTGCTCGCGGTCGCACCGCCGGCACGTGTGCCGGGAGTCGGTGCGCTTCGCGGCGTGCTCGCCCGTGTCGTTGTTCGCTTCGCTCATTCGGTTACCTCGACGTCGAAGTTCGTTTCGAGGAACGCGGCCGCGTCCTCGGCTGTCATCCGGTGGCGAGAGGGAATGGTCCCCGTCGCCTTGTCGCGTTTCGAGACGCGGTAGCCGGGACGGACGATCGTCGTCGTCACGTCGAGGCCGTAGATCCCGATGTTGGGGTCGTACTCCTGGCTCGGAAAGTCGGTGTGGTCCTCGACCCCGAAGCTGAGGTTACCCGTGTCGTCGAACTGGCTCCGCGAGACATCGACGAGATCGAGCGCGGTCTCGAGGAACGCGTGCGCGTCCTCGCCCCGCAGCGTCACCTTGACGCCGATCGGGTCGCCCTTGCGGATCCCGAACTCGGCGATGGTGCGCTTCGAGGTGGTCCGGACCGACTGCTGGCCCGTGATCTCCTCGATGATCTCCTCGGCGTCCGCGAGCGGCTCACCGCCCTGCCCGACGCCCATGTGGACGACAACCTTCTCGAGGGACGGCTCGCGCATCTCGTGGTCGGCGCTCTCGGCTTCACTCATCCGCATCACCCTCGTCGTCGGTGAAGTTCTCGTCGATGACGACGACGTACTCCTCGACCGTCTCGTAGCCGCCGTCCTCGCTGGCGACGGTCACGGTGTTGTCGCCGGAGCCGAGGGTCACGTCGATGTCCTCGATCTCGCCGATCTGGCCGGCGTGCTGGCCGGCGACGGCGGTCACCAAGGCGCCCTCCTCGTACTCGAAGTGGGCGACGATCTCCTTCGTCTCGTTGTCGACGACGATCGAGTCGTTCGTCTCGTAGTCCGCGTCGTCGTCGACGCGGACGTTCGTCCCGTCGTGGAGCGTCAGCTGCGTGACGCCGCCAGGGACGACGGTCTTGTTCGTGATCTTCCCGAGCCGGCTGCCCGCGGCGTCCTCGTCGACGGGAGTCAGCGCGAGCCGACCGCCCTCGTCGGGGAAGACGCGGAAGTACTCCCCGCGCTCGGGGAACGCCAGGATGTCGAACATCCCGATCGGACGCTGTTCGTCCGAGACGGCGTCCCCGTTGACGAGGATCGAGTCGTTGTTCAGCGCGTAGCGCGCCTCCTTCGTCGAGTCGACGTAGCCGAGCACGTCCCGCAGCAGGACGACGAGCGGAACGCCCGCCTCGCCGTGCGGGCCCGCGCCCGCCTTCACGGTGAACGTGTTCGTCTTGCGCTCGACCGGCCAGGAGTTCGGTACTGACAGTCGCTTCTGGTGTCGCGTCATTCGTTATCCTCCTGGAGCCGCGCCTCGCGGCGCTCGTCCTCGAGGTCCAGCTCGGTCACCCGGACGTTGCTCGCCGGAATCGGGCGGGGAACCTCCTCCCCGTCTGCCTTCTCGACGGTGACGTCCTCGACCGTGATCCGCTCGGCGGACAGGTCGACGGAGACGACCTCCGCCTCCGTGCCGGCCGCGTCGCCGCGAAGCACCTCGACGGTGTCGCCGGCGTTGACGCGGACGTTGCGCTGTCCGTACTCCTCGCGGAGCTCGTCGGTGAGGGTGGCCCGGACCTGATTCTGCCGCTCGTGGAGCGGCGCGGTCTCCGACCGTTTTCGTTGTTTGCGTGGCTGTTTCGTCATAGTTAGACGATCATCGTCGCGGTCGAGGCGATGCTCCCGAACCGTTCGGCGACCTCGCGGGCGACGGGGCCTTTGATCTCCGTGCCCCGCGGCTCCTCGAGGTCGTCGATGATGACGGCCGCGTTGTCCTCGAACTTCACGCGCGTGCCGTCCGGACGGCGGATCGGCTTGCGCTGGCGGACGACGACCGCCTCCAGCACCTGCCGCCGCATCTCCGGGGTCCCTTTGGTGACCGAGACGGTCACCTTGTCGCCGATCCCCGCCTTCGGGTGGCGGTTCTTCGTGCCGGAGTAGCCCGACACGGAGATGACCTTCAGCTCACGGGCGCCGGTGTTGTCGGCGCACGTGATCAGCGAGCCCTTCGAGAGCCCCTGCGTGACGTCGGCCTTGAGCGCCTCCATCACTGATCACCCGAGCGGATCTCGACGACGACGTGGGACTTCGTCTTCGAGAGCGGTCGCGTCTCCGCGATCGTCACTTCGTCACCGACTTCGAGCGAGTCGAGCACGCCCGGCACGTGGGCCGGGATGCGCGAGCGACGCTTCATGTACCGATCGTATTTCGGTACGAACACGTCGTACTCTCGCTCGACGATGACGGTCTTTTCCATATCCGTCGACACGACCGTTCCCTCGCGGGTCTGGCCGCGGACGGAGAGCTGCCCGTAGAACGGGCATTTCTCGTAGTCGTAATCCTCCGGGTTGTCTGGCTCCGGAGGCGTGGGTACGTCGATTCCTATCGCCATTGTGTGGCACCTCGTTCGGTGCGTTCGGCGGGCCGATATCGCAACCGATCGCCATCCACCGTCGCGTAGACCGCGTCTTTGCACTCGCCTCGGCGGCTCGCCGGACCCGCGCCGTCACCGTCGACGACGCTTGCGGATCCGGACGGGCCAGACTGACGGGGGCGGACCCCCGTAGTATCCGACCCGAGTTGGGACGCGGACCCCGGCGACTGTCCGTCGCCGGCGGCTTCATCTGTGCGAGCGGTCGGCGTCTCGGCGACGCCGAACTCGAACGTCGCGCCCGACTTGGGCACGCGTTTGTCCCCCGACGCCGTTCGGACCACGAGGGTACCGAACGTCTCGTCGAGCACGCGACCGGCGATACCCACGTGGGCGTCGCTGTCGGCGTCGGGCACCCGAACCGGGAGGCCGACGAGCTCGTGCCGAACGAGTGTGTCGGGGGAGATCATCTTACGCTTCGTCCTCGTCGAAGTCGCCTTCTTCCGCCTGGATCGTCTTGATCCGGGCGATCGTCTTCTTGAGCTCGTTGACGCGGCCCGGGCTCTCCGGCATGCCGCCGGCCGCCCGCTGCGCCTTCGAGTTGAGCAGCTCGGTCTCGAGCTCCTCGAGTTCGACCTGGCGCTCCGCCGCGGTCATGTCGCGGATCTCGTCGGTGTAGAGGATCGCCATTATTCGTCCTCCTCCTCCTCGTCGGCCGCCTCCATCTCCGCGACGAGGTCGGCCGCCTCGGACTCGATCTCTTCGTCCAGTTCGTCGAGCTCGTCGGCGTCCGCGTCGCCGACCGGCTCCTCCGCGGCGACGTCAGTCGCCTCGGTGGCCGTGTCCTGCGTCTCCTCGACGACCTCCTCGACGACCTCCTCGTCGATGACATCCGCGGGGTCCTCGTCGGGGACACCGACATCCTCGTCGGCGCCCACGTCGGGAACCTCCTCCGGATCCTCTTCGAGCAGCGCCTCGACGCCCTCGTCGTCGCCGGCGCCGGCGGCCGCCTGCTCGACCTCGGGGACCTCGGCGTCCTCGCGGATCTGGAAGTCGTCCGGGAGCGTCGCCCCCGGCGGAATGATCTTCACGTTGACGCCGATCGTCCCGAGCTTCATGACGGCGACGCCCTGGCCGTGGTCGACGACCTCCTCTGCGGGTTCGCCGTTGTGCTTGATGTAGCCGCGGTTGAACTTCTCGACGCGCGAGCGCGCGCCGGTGACCTTGCCGGACAGGACGATCTCGGCGCCCAGCGCGCCCGCGTCCATGATGCGGTCGATCGTCGTGTGACCGGCCTTCCGGAAGTACCAGCCGCGTTCGAGGGCGTTCGCCAGACGGTCCGCGACGATCTGTGCGTTCAGGTCGGGCTCGTCGACCTCCTGAACGTCGATCTGCGGGTCGTCCATGTCGAAGCGGTCCTCGAGCTCGGTGGTGATCTTGCGGATGTTCTTCCCGCCCTTCCCGATCACCATCCCGGGCTTTTCGGCCTTCAGGACGATCTGCGTGCCCATCGGCGTCTGGGCGACGTCCATCCCACCGTAGCCGGCGCGGCCGAGCTCGTCCGCGAAGAACTCGTTGATCTGGGAACGGCGCAGGCCGTCCTCGATGAATTGGTGTTCGTCAGCCATTAGTTGTCAGCCTCCGGCTCCTCGATGATCAGTTCGACGTCCGCGAGCGTGGTGTTCCACTCGGTCGCGCCCGCGGCGCGGGGGTTCCGACCGGGTCGCTCGCCGACCTTGTGAGGGGCGACGTGTTTGATGACCATCGCCTCGCCGTCGAACCCCTGCTCGTCGGCGTTGTTCTTGACGTTCTCCAAGAGCTTGAGGAAGTCCTTGGCGGCCTTCTCGGGGTACCGTCCCGCGTCCCAGCCGTCGATGTCGGAGCGGTGGCCCGCGCCGGCGTTGTGCTGGCGCATCGGCACCGAAGTCTCCTCGTCGATGACCTCCTGGAGGAACTCCTCCGCGTCGGCGACCGTCTCGCCTTTGATCTCTCGGGAGATCTCCTTGCTGTCCTTCACGCTGATGGGCCGGTCGCGGAGCATCCCCTTGGCGGTGGTCTCCGGGTCGGCCTCGACGCTGTAGTTGATTCCCATGGGTTACTTGAGGGGCACGAACTTCGAGGACCGGGTCGCGCCGATGCCGGCCTGACCGTGTTCGACGGTGCTTCGCGTGAGGTGGAACTCACCGAGGTAGTGCCCGATCATCTCGGGCTCAACCTGAACGCGCTCGAAGCTGTGGCCGTTGTACACGGCGAAGGTGACGCCGACGAACTCCGGCAGGATCGGCATGTCGCGCAGGTGCGTCCGGATCGGGTCGTCCGCCGTCGTCTCCTTGTCGCGGCTCCGGACCGTCTCCAGCAGCTTCTGCTGTTCGGTGCCGAGTCCGCGAACGATGCTTCGCCGCTGGCGTGCGGGGAGCAGTTCCGCGACCTCGTCTACGTCCATCTCCTGCAGCTCGTCGAGCGAGTGACCGCGGTAGGCGAACTCCTCGCCCTCGCGGCCGGTTCGGTAGTCTGAACTCATTTGTTGCCACCTCGTCCGGTGCGCTTGGATGCGATGTCACCGACCTTGCGTCCCGGCGGGGCGTCCCGCGAGACGGACTTCGGCTGGCCGGGGTGTTGGCGACCACCGCCACCGAAGGGGTGGTCGACGGCGTTCATCGCGACGCCGCGGACGCGCGGGTATTTCGTGCCGCGCGCCTTCATCTTGTGGTGTTTGTTGCCGGCCTTGACGAAGGGTTTCTCCGTCCGGCCGCCCCCCGCGACCACGCCGATCGTGGCGCGGCACTGCGGGTCGAGTCGCTTCACTTCGCCGCTGGGGAGCTGGACGACCGCGACGTCGCGGTCGTGGGTGAGGAGTGTCGCCGACACGCCGGAGGCGCGCGCGAACTTCCCGCCGTCCCCGCGGTTGCTCTCGACGTTACACACCGGGACGCCCTCGGGGATCTCCGCCAGCGGGAGCGTGTTGCCCGGCTTGATCTCGGCCGAGACGCCGACCTGAATCGTCTCGCCCACGCGCACGCCTTCCGGCGCGAGCACGAGCCGACGGTCGTCGTCCTCGAACTCGACCTCCGCGAGGGGGGCCGAGCGGGCCGGGTCGTGTTCGATCCCGACAATCTCGCCGGTGACCGTGTCCACGTCTTCGAGCTTCTTGTGCGACAGTTCCGCCTTGTAACGGTGGGAGGGGGCCCGGAACGTCGGGCCGCCGCGTCCGCGCCGTTGTCCTTGGATTCGTCGTCCCATCTCAGAACACCCCGATACGCGAGGCGATTTCGGTCGCGTCGTCGTCCGCGGACAGGGTGACGACCGCCTTCTTCTCGCCCTGCGGCGTCACCTGCGTGTTCACGTTGACGACGCCCACGTCGTAGCGCTCGGCGACCTCGGACTCGATCTCCGGTTTGGTCGCGTCCACGTCGACGAGGAACAGCAGCTTGTTGTTGAAGTCCATCTCGTTCATCGCCTGCTCGGTGACGATCGGATGCTCGATGATCGAGTTCATCGGTCGGCCACCTCCGAGACGGCGCTCTCGGTCCACAGCGTGAGTCGGCCCGGGTGCGCGCCGGGCGCGAGGTCCTCCGCGTTGACCTCGCGAGCGGTCGCGACGTCGACGCCCGCGAGGTTGCGGGCGGCGCGGGACGGCTCCTCGCTGGTGACGACGAGGACGGACTTGGGCTGGCGGTACTTGCGGCCGCGGGCCTTGCCCTGTCCGGCGCGGACGGAGCGACCCTCCTCGGCGCGCTCGATGTCGGCGTCGGCGCCGACGGCTTCGAGCACGCCAAGGGCGTCCTGCGTCTTCTCGAGGTCCTCGAACTCGTCGCTCACGACGAGCGGGAGGTCGAGGTCCTCGTCGAACGCGTGGCCGCGCTCGGCGACGAGCTCGGCGTCGGTCGTGGCCGCGATGGCTGACCGGATCGCGAGCTGTCGCTCCTTGTCGTTCAGTTGCTTCGACTGGTCCTTCTCGGCCTTCGGCGGGTGCGCGGCGCGCCCCGACACGGCGTGCGGGACGCGACGGGCGACGTTCTCGGAACGTGGCACGTGCGCGAGCCCGCGGCCGGAGCCGAACGATTCGGCGGGCGTCCGCAGCCCGGCGAACTCGTCGGCCCCGTAGGCCTGCTTCCGGTTGGCCTGAGCGGCGTCGACCGCGCGACCGATGAGGTCCGGTCGGAACGCGGTCTCGAAGACGGCCGGCAGCTCGACGCTGCCCGCCTCCTCGCCGTCCAGGTCGTGTACTGTTGCGTTCATTGGTTATCCCTGGTTGGATTCGGTGGAAACGTACCGGACCTCGGGGTCGAGGCGCGGCTGGTCGTTCGGCCGGATGGCCGGGCGGAACCGCAGCAGGCGCTGGTCCGGACCGGGCAGCGAGCCCTTGATGAGCGCGTACTCACCGTCGACCTCGCCGTAGTTGACGAAGCCGCCGTCGACGGAGGCGTCGTCGCCCTCGCCGAAGTCGATGAGGCGCTTGTTGAGCTCGGTGCGCTGGTGATAGCCGGTCTGCCCCTGCTGGGGGACGGTGGAGCGGACGCGGGAGGGGTTCCACGGACCGAGGTTGCCGATCCGACGCCGCCATCCCTGGCGGGCGTGTTTGCCCTTCCGCTTCTGAACGCCCCAGCGTTTGACGGGACCCTGCGTCCCCTTCCCCTTCGTGATGCCGGAGACGTCGGTGTACTGGCCCGCGCGGAAGACGTCGCCGAACTCGTGGGCGCCGCCCTCCGAAACGAGGTCCAACGCGAAGTCGGCGCGCTCCTCGAGGGAGCCGCCGCCGACGCGCGTCTCCATGATGTCGGGCTTCTTCTTCGGGACGTTCGAGAGCTCCGAGGGCGCCGTGTGCGTGATGACGCGCACGTCGTCGACGACGTCGTCGTCGAGCAGCGCGCGGAGCTCGTCGGCATCTGCCTCGAAGGTGTCTTCCGCCGGGAGGTCGAGCGCGCGGTCGAGTTCCTCGTGGAACTCGGTCGCCCAGACCTCTTCGACCGGCTTCTGTCCGTACGGCGTGTTCTCGTAGGCGCGCACGGCGACGGCGTGCATCTGCGGCGTCTCGACGACGGTGACGGGGACGGCCTCTTCCATCCCTTCACGCGGCGAGTTCGCCTCGTCGTTGACCATCATGACGTGGGTCATCCCGGCCTTGTAGCCGGCGAATCCCTGCAGCGCAGGGGCCCCGTCGTCTTCTGGCCACGAACGGATGCGCGGCACCTCGCTGTCTGCGCGGGTGCGCGGGCCGTAGCCCAGCGAGCCTTTTCGTGGTCGGCTTGGTTGTGGCATGTGTTTACTCCGTGAGTGTGAGCGAGCCGAGGGTCGCGAACAGAGCCTCCTCCGTCCGGACGACCTCGCTCGCCTGTGCCGGGATCGTGTTCAGCCAGAGGTCGAACCCCGGATCGGGTTCGACCGAGCGGCCGTCGGCGACGGCCGCCCGAATGCGGTCGGGCGAAAGCCCGAGCATCTCCGGAAGCCCCCGCTCGGGCGCGCCGAAGGCGACGGTGTAACCGCCGGCCTCGCGGGCGTCCGAGACGAGGTCGCCGAGCCGCGAGACGGAGAGTTCCGCTCCGTGTCGCGACGTCGCGACGGCCAGTCCGTCGCCGGCGAGCGCTTCCGACAGGTCCGCGGCCGCGACCTGGAAGCCGACCTCCGGCTTCCCGGTGATGCGGGCGCGGACCGGTTCTCTCGAAGAGACCCTGATGGTGACGCGCTCCCCCCGCTCGACCTCCATTCCGGAGGGGACGAGCAGGGAGATCGGGTGTTCCCGCAGCGGGGAATTGACCCGGACGCGGCCTTCAGGTCCGACCTCGGTCACGAGTCCCTGTGTTTTCGACTCTTCCCCGCTAGGGGTCGAGCCGGTCCGCCACGGCACGCGGAGCGGGGGAAGCACACCGACGTACCGGAGTTCGTCGCGCTGCCCCCAGAGGTCCTTTCGGAGCTCCGGCGGCGTCGCGGCGTACCCCAGCACGGTGCGGACGTACTCCCCGCCCCGTCGCCCGTCGCCTTCCCGGTCGGGGAAGACCACGAGCCGATCCGCCCGGAACACCGCCGCCGCACGGGCGACGTAGCCGAGTTTGCGAGTCGCCTCGCGGTCGTCCTCGGCTTCCCGGACGAGCGAAGACGGAACACAGATCGTGAGTCCGTCTTCGGTACGCATCGTGGCGAGACTGTAACCTTCGATTCCGGACGGCACGGTAAAAGGATAGCGGTCCCGATATCCGGCTGTGCCGCGTTCACACGGGGTCTGCGTGGGGATTCCGCCCGCGAATCCGAGCCAACTTGTCACACGGATCCGCGTCGCCGCGGAGGCGACCCCTCACGCCGGAACGACCCGCGCCACCGGCGCGTCGTCGTCATCGACCGCGACGTAGAGGTTCCCCGTGTCCGGTTTGACCGCGACCGCGCGCATGCGCCACCCGCGGTCGGCGAGCAGGGGCTCGCGCTCGGTCACGGTCGCGTCGAGGCCGTCGCCGTCGACCGTGAACCGCCCGAGGTACCGCGCCGCGAGCGTGCCCGCGAACAGGTCGCCCCGCCACTCGGGGAACGCGTCGCCGTCGTAGAAGACCGCGCCGCTCGGCGGGAAGCCGCCGGACCCGCACGGCCAGTGGTGGACCGGCGCGATCACGCCGTCGCGGTCCTCGTGGCCCGGCGCGAAGGGGTCGTCGGTCCCGTAGCGGCACGCCTCGCTGGCGACCGGCCAGCCGTAGTCGCCGCCGCGCTCGATCACGTTGATCTCGTCGCCGTCCTCCTCGCCGTGCTCGCACTGCCAGATCCGGCCCGTCTCGGGCCGCACCGCCATCGCCTGCGGGTTCCGGTGCCCGTAGCTGTACAGCGCGTCGGCCGCGTCCGGGTCGTCGACGAACGGGTTGTCAGGGTGGGCGTCGCCGTCCGGGGTCAGCCGCAGCGTCGCGCCCAGCTCGTTCGAACGGTCCTGCGAGACGTGGTCGGGTCCGAAGTCCGTGTCGCGCCGGTCGCCGACCGTGACGAACAGCGACCCCTCGGGGCCGAACGTCGCCCGGGAGCCGAAGTGGTTCGCGCCGCCGCGGAACAGCTCGGCGACCCGGATTGGCTCGAACTCGTCGAGCACCGGCGCGTCGCCGCCGTCGAGCGAGAGCCATCCGGTCCCGACGTGCGTCGTCGCCTCGCCCGCGTCGTTCGCCGCCGCGTACGTGAGGTAGACGCGCGGGTCGGCCGGGTAGTCCGGGTGGACCGCAACGTCGAGCAGGCCGCCCTGCCCCTCCGCGAACACTTCTGGCGCGCCCGCGACCGCCTCGACGGCCCCGTCCGCGGGGTCGACAAGCGAGAGCCGTCCCGGTCGCTCTGTGACCAGCAGGCGACCGTCGTCGGGTAGGAAGGCGAGCGCCCATGGGTTCTCGAACCCCTCCGCGACGGTCTCGACGTCGTACGCGACGCCCGCGCCGTCGTCCGGCGGGGCGTCGCCGCCGTCGTCGCCGGAGCCTCCGGCCTCGTCGCCGCCGGGAGAGCCGCCGCCCCCGAGACAGCCGGCGACGGCGGGAAACGCGGCGATGCCGGCGAGCCCGGCGGTCGCGCGGAGGACGGTGCGTCGGTCGGCGCGGTCGGGGAGGTCGGTCATCGTTCGGGTACGGATCCGTGTGGGGGCGCGGCACCGATGACCCTTCCGCCGACCGTCGTTCGGAACCCTTATATCTTCGACCCGGACTACGATCGGATGCGAAGCACGCACCGGTAGTGTAGTGGTATCACGCAACCTTGCCATGGTTGCAACCCGAGTTCAAATCTCGGCCGGTGCACTCCCTGCGGTCGTGCCCCGACCTGACTCCCGCTCGCTCTGCTTGCGGGAGTCTCGGCCGATGCATTTTCCGACTGACTGCGCCAGTCATCGTCCGCTTCACTCCGCTCAGCGGACTTGCGAACGAAGTGAGCAGAATCACCGAGAGAGACTTGAGCGCTATCAGTCGCGCGCAGCGAACGGCGAGCGGAGCGAGCCGTGAGCGGGCACGTCTGATTCTGAGTTCGAATCTCGGCCGGTGTACTCCCTGCGGTCATGTACCGGCCTGACCGCTCGCTTCGCTCGCGACTCCCTCGTGCGTGCTGCTCGGCCGCGTGGCGGCCTCGCAGGCACGCGCCGCCGCACGAGATTCCCCGACCGGTACTTTCAATCGGTGATCCGGCGAACCCCCCTCGCGTGACCGTACCAACGAAGACGCTCCCGAGCGGCGCGGAGCTGCCGGCGCTCGGGCTGGGCACGTACGACCTCGACGACGACGAGACGGCCGACAGCGTTCGGGCGGCGCTCGACGCCGATTACGCGCACATCGACACCGCGGAGGGGTACCGCAACGAGGCGGTCATCGGGGAGGCGCTCGCGGCGAGCGACGTCGACCGCGACGACGTCTTCCTCACCTCGAAGGTGCTCGCGAAGAACCTCAACTACGAGTCGGTGATCGAATCGTGCGAGGCGTCGCTCGACCGGCTCGGCACCGACTACCTCGACTTGTACCTGATCCACTGGCCGAACCCCGCCATCTCTCTGCGCGAGACGCTCCAGGCGATGGCGGAGCTGCGCGAGCGGGGGCTCGTCCGCGATATCGGCGTCTCGAACTTCAGCGCGTACCAGCTCAGCTGCGCGCACCACATCTCCGACGTGCCGATCGCGGTCAACCAGATCGAGTTTCACCCGTGGTTCCAGCGGCCCGACCTCGTCGACTACTGCCGCGAGACCGACACCGTGATCGAGGCCGCGGCCCCGCTCGCGCGGACCGACGTGTTCGGCGACGAGGTCGTCGCCGAGCTGGCGGAGCAGCACGACAAGCACCCGGCGCAGGTGATCATCCGGTGGGCGATCGACCGCGGCGTCGTCCCGCTACCGCGCTCGTCGACCCCGGAGCACGTCCGGGCCAACGCCGACCTCGACTGGGAGCTCGACGAGGCCGATCGGCGACGGCTCGACGGGCGCGACCGCGACGCTCCGGTGTACAACACCCCGGCCCGCGACTGGACGAGCGACGTGTACGGGATCGAACAGTAGTGGCCTCGCAGCCGCGGTCGCGGCTCAGTCGCCGAGTTCGACCGGCCGCTCGGTCTCGGCCGACTCGTAGACGCCGGCGAGCGCGCGCATGTCCGTGAGCGCGTGCTCGCCGTCGGGGTGGAACGGTTCGTCGGCCAGCAACTGGTGACCGAAGTAGGCGAACTCCTCTTCGATCTGGTGGACCTGCTCGAAGTCGACATCGACCCGCGTCCCGTCGCGAACCACGGCGAATCCGCGGTCCTCGCGCTCGTAGAACGCCGGGTCGAGGACGAGTCTGGCGTCCGTCCCGGTGACCTCCAGCCGGCTCGCGTGCTGGGCGTTCTGGCTCACCGTACAGAATGCGTCGACGTCGTCCGGGAACTCGAGTCGGAACGAGGCGTGCTCGTCCACGTCGGCGAACGCCTCGTGCTCCGACCGGGTCCGGCCGGACACCCGGACCGGGTCCTCGCCGAGTGCGAACCGCGTCGTGTTGAGCGGGTAGACGCCCAGATCCATCACCGCGCAGCCGCCCGACAGCGAGGGGTCGAGCCGCCACTGGTCCGTGTCGCTTCCGAGTTCGCCGAGCATCGTCTGCGACATCGTCGCGTGGACGTGGATCACCTCGCCGGCGACGCCCGCGTCGAGGAGGTCGCGGAGCCGCCGGACGGCAGGGTCGGTCTGCATCCGGTAGCCGACCATCAGGGGCGCCCCGGCGTCGCGGCAGGCCGCCACCAGCTTCCGCGCGCGCTCCGGCGTCACCTCCAGCGGCTTCTCGCAGAGGACCGCCTTCCCCTGCTGTGCGGCGGCCTCGACGTACTCCAGGTGGGTCGCGTTCGGCGTCGCGACGTAGACGGCGTCGTACGCGTCCGCGGCGGCCCCCGATCGCAGTTCCTCGGGCGTGAGGCCCGTCAGGTCGCGCTGGGCGGCGACCGCTTCGACCGCCGCGGGGTCGACGTCGCTGACGACGGTGGCCTCGGTGTACGCCGACCGCGCGATGCCGGGCAGCGCCCACTCCCGGGCGAACCAGCCGAGGCCGACGACCGCGACCCTGACTGGGTCGGCGACGGCGGCCGGGTCGAGCGTCTCCCAGTCGCGGCGCGTGAACTCGTCGAGGTACTCCGCGAAGGCGGCATCCATGTCGCCCCCTCCGCGCGGGGGCGTCAAATAACCACGGCGACGCCGACGCGTGACGCGACCGGGCGAGTCACGGACCGCGCCGCCGTCGCGCTCGTCCGCGCCGCGCTCACCACGGCCCGTCGTAGTTCACCCGCGGCCGGTCCACGTCGATCCCGATCTCGCGGAGCGTCTCGGCCGCGCGCCGGACCGGCGCCGGGTCGGCGCGGTCGAGGGGATCGTCGGTCGCCTCGGCGAACCGGACCGTCCAGTCCCCGTCGATCACGACCGTCGCGCGCCGCGGGATGCCCGAATGCCCCTCCCACGAGTCGGCGAGCAGGTCGTACGACTCGGCGACGCCGCCGTGGAAGTCGGCGACGACCGGGAAGGGGAGTCTGAACCGGTCGGCGTACGCGAACGCCGCGTACAGCGAGTCGCCCGTGAGCGCAACGACGGCGAGGCCGTCGCGGTCGTACCAGCTGGCGTCGCGGACCGCGGCGAGCGCCGCGGTACAGGGCGGCACGAACGTCGCGGGCGCGAGACAGAGAGCGACGGCGTCGTGCGCCTCGACCAACCGGAACAGCGCCAGTTCGGTTGCGGTGCGCTCCGCGTCGCCCTCCGGAGCCCCGCCGACCGCGGGCGCGGCGAAGTCGGGGGCGGTGTCGCCGACGGTGACCATGCGTCCACGAGGCCCGCGGCCGATAAATAGCCACCCGAGGCGGGGGCGGCGACCGCAACCGGGTCCGCGGAGCGGCCTGACGCGTGCGAACAGCCGGCTCGGGGGGTGTTTTAGCTGTGGGGCCCGGAGGGCGGTCGTGATCGGAGCCCACGCCGAGACGGCGCTCGCCCTCGTCGGGAAGGTGCTGCCAGCGCGGACGCTCTTTGTCGCAGCGGTGGTCGCCGCGGGGGTCGACGCTGTGGCGGTCGTCCCGGTGTTCGCGGCGGCCGTCGTCGGGGCGACGACCGGCCAGTCGCTGCTCTTCGTCGCCGTCCGTCGGTTCGACCTGGATCCGACGGCGTCGAGGGTCGTCCCGGTCGACGCAGGGCGACTGGACGGCGCGACGCGCTGGCTCGACCGGTGGGGGCTCCGGGCGGTCGCCGCCTCGAACGCCGTCCCCGGGACGCGCGGGTGGCTCGCGGTGCCCAGCGCGAGCGCGTCGTCGGTGTCCGCGCCGCGGTTCGCCGCCGCGTCGCTGCTCGGGTCGGCCGCCTACGCCGGCGCGCTCCTGGGAATCGGGCTGGCCGTCGCGCTCGGCGTCGAGAGCGCAGTCGGGCTGTTCGGCGGCGACCTCGTCGCGGCGCTGTAGCCCGGCTCCGCCCGTTTCGTCCGGTCAGAGGATCGTCCCGTGCTTCTTGTCCGGCAGGTCCTTCTGAACGTCCTCGTAGAAGTCGAACCGCGCGGCGAGCTCGGCGCGGAGGTCCGAGGGCGGCACGATTTCGTCGATGACGACCTCGCTCGCCATGCGGTGGACGTCGATCCCCTCGCGGTACTCCTCGCGGAGGCGCTCCTCCTCGGCGGCGCGCTCCTCGGGGTCGTCGATCTCGGCGAGCTTCCGGGCGTAGACCGCGTTGATCGCGGCCTCGGGGCCCATGATGCCGATCTCGCCGGAGGGGAGGCCGATGACGCTCTCGGGGTCGTAGGCCGGCCCGCCCATCGCGTAGATGCCCGCGCCGTACGCCTTCCGCACGACGACGGTCTGTTTCGGCACCGTCGCCGAGGAGGTGGCGTAGATCATCTTCTTCCCCTTCTCTAAGATGGCGTCCTTCTCCACCTGCGAGCCGGCCATGAAGCCGGGCGTGTCACAGAGGTACAGCAGGGGGATCTCGTAGGCGTCGCAGGTCCAGATGAACTCCGCGGCCTTCTCCGCGGCGTCCGGGAAGATCGCGCCCGACCGCTCCGTCGGCTGGTTGGCGACGACGCCGACCGGCCGCCCGTCGATCCGGCAGAACGCCGTGACGATCTCCGGACCGTACCCCTCCTTCAGCTCGAACACCGACTCGGCGTCGGCGATCCGGTCGATCAGGTCGTGGGCGTCGTACGGGCGGTTCGGCGACTCGGGGATCAGCTCGTCGATCCCGTCGGGCGAGAGCTTCGGCGGCTTCGTCTCGCGCCGCGGGGGCTTCTCGCCGGCCCGGTCGGGGAGGTAGCCGATCAGGTCGGCGACCAGCTCGCGGGCGTGCTCCTCGTCGCGCGCGACGAGGTCCGCGGAGCCGGACTCCTCGGCGTGGACGCGGGGGCCGCCGAGGTCGTCCAGATCGATCTCCTCGCCGGTGACCATCTCCACCATTCGCGGGGAGGCGATCGCCATCGCGGACATGTCCTCCACCATCACAGTGAAGTCCGCGAAGACGGGCGTGTAGGCGGCCCCGGCGATACAGGGGCCGTAGAGGACGCAGATCTGCGGCACCGCGCCAGAGAGCATCGAGTGGTTGTAGTAGTACTTCCCGATCCCCTCGCGGTTGGCGAAGAAGCCGGTCTGCTGGTCGATCCGACCGCCGGAGGAGTCCATCAGGTAGAGCACCGGGTTCCCCGTCTTCAGCGCCCGCTGTTGCATCCGGAGGAACTTCTCGACGCCCTTCGACGCCATCGACCCCGCCTTCACGGTGAAGTCGTTGGCCATGAAGTGGACGTCGCGCCCCTCGAACTCGGCCGCGCCCGTCAGCAGGCCGTCGCCCGGGAGGCGGTCGCCGCCGCGCTCGTTCCCCGCTTCGTCCTCGCCGGCGGGCGCGTCGGGGTGCCAGTCGTCGAACGCGGCGAACTTCCCGTCCTCGAACTTCACCCCCGCGGGGTCGCCGTCCGCGGCGCCAGCGTCGCCGGTCCCGCGGGTCCCGCCCTCGCCGCCGAACCAGAGGTCGAGGCGGTCGCGGACGAACAGCTTCCCCTGCTCCGAGAGGCGGTCGCGGTACTTCTCCGGGCCGCCCTCGCGGATGTCGGCTATCTCGGCGCGGAGGTCGCGCTCGCGGTCGGTCGGTCCGAGGTCGTCGTCGAGCGGGTAGCTCGGCTCGGACGGCTCGGCGCTGGCGACCGGCGTCTCCTCGCCCTCGACGTGGACGTCGACGTCGACGCCGAGGTGTTCGGCGAGCGACTTCGCGATCGCCGCAGCCTCCTCGGGCGTCGCCGCCGCGCCGACGTGGACTTTCATGAACGCAAGATTTGCGGTGGATCCTAAACAGTTTTCCATGCGGGATTCGGCGGGCCCGCGTCGGCCGGCGGCCCGGGGCGGCGCGCCGCTCGTCCGGAGCGGTACCCCGCTGCTACTCCGCGTCGACGGCGGCTTCCAGCCGCTCGATCAGCGCCTCGTTGCCCACGTAAACCGGCGTGCGCTGGTGAACCGCCTCGGGCTCCACGTCGAGGATCGAGCCGGTTCCGTCCGAGGACGCGCCGCCCGCGCGCTCGACGATGTAGGCGATCGGGTTCGCCTCGAACTGTAGCCGGAGCTTCCCCTCGGACGCGCTCCGGAGGGCGGGGTAGGCGAACACGCCGCCGTAGGTGAGCACCTGGTTCACGTCGCCGACCATCGCGCCGCCGTACCGGAGCTTCAGCTCGTCTTCGATCGATCGTGCGTACGCGCGGAAGTCCGCGGGCCAGTCGGGGACCCGGCCGCCGAACCCGTAGACGGTCGGGGTCGCCGGCAGCGAGAGGTCGGCCTCGACGACGGACCTCTCGACGCCGTCGCCGTCGGCGGTGACCACTTCCTCGCGGACGCCCGTCTCGTCGGCGACGACCATCGTCGTGATCGGGCCGTAGAGGACGTAGCCGGCGGCGACGAGGTCGCGGCCGCTCGCGGGCAGCGGCGCGTCGTACACGCCGACGACGGTGCCCATCGCGTTGTTCGACCGGAGGTTCGAGGAGCCGTCGAGGGGGTCGATCGCGACGGCGAGCGCGTCGCCCGCGCCGCTCCCGACGGCGCCGCCCGCGTCGACCGCCGATTCACGCTCCTCGCTGACGAACGAGCCGACGCCGTCGACCGCGGTTATCGCGTCGCCGAGGAGCTCGTCGGCGTACAGGTCGCCCGCGAGCACCGACTCGCCGGATTCGTTCTCCGTCCCGCTCTCGACGCGGCGGCCGGGGAGCGCGGCGCGGATCTCGGGGGCCGTCGCCGCGACCGCGTCGAACACCGCGTCGACGGTCGAGTCCGGTGAGGACATCAGTCGTCGCTCTCGGCGACGGCCAGCGCCTCGGCCGGGTCGGACTCTTGGAAGATCACGGCCTCCAAGGCGTCGAGGATGCGCTCAGGCTCGTCGCGCTGGAAGACGTTTCGGCCGACGGCGATGCCGGTGGCCCCCGCGTCGATGGCGTTCGAGACGTTCCGGAGGAACGCCTCGTCGTCGCGCATCGTCCCGCCGGACATGACGACGTCGGCAGGGCCGGCCATCTCGACGGCGTCGCCCATCGCCTCGGCGGAGCCGGGGTACTTCACCTTCACCACGTCGGCGCCGAGCTCCAGGCCGAGCCGCGCGCCGTACGAGATGACGTCCGGGCTCGCGTCGTTGCGGAGCCCCTGCCCGCGCGGGTACGACCACATGACGACGGCCATGTCGTGTTCGCGGGCGCCCTCCTGCGCGTCGCGGAATTCCTCGGCCATCGCTACCTCGTGGTTCGACCCGCCGTAGACCGTGAACCCGACCGCGTCGGCCCCCAGTTCGGCCGCGTACTCGGCCGTACAGTTGACGGCGCTGTTCGGCTCTCCTCGCCAGAGGTTGGAGGTCCCGTTGAGCTTCAACAGGAGGTTGACCTCGTCCTCGTAGTCGGGGTAGTACGCCTCGGCGAGCCCCTTCTGGACGGCGAGCGAGGTGACCGCCTCGTGGGTGGCGAGCTCGAAGATCCGTTCCGGGTCCGCCGTGTCCGGGTTCGGCTCGAAGTCGACCGGCCCGTGTTCGAGCCCGTGGTCGTACGCGAGGATGAGCGACTTACCGTCGCGCGAAATGTCGTCGGCGGCGTGAGGAAGCATCAGTTCGTAGTTCCGTTACATACGTAAAAAGGGCTGTGGTGAAGTCGGCGGACGTAAAGAAACTTAGCGGCCGATTGAGCGGCGCCTCGGGTCGTTTTTGCGCGATCGGCTTCGAAACGCGTTACTACTCGAATTGTTAATTTCTCCGGCGCGAACGCGTTCGGGCCTGGCTTTCGCAATACTTACCAGCCGCGGCGCGGCAGCGAGTCACATGCGAACGCTTTCCGAAATCGAGGTCGTCGGCGTCGTCGGCGCCGGGACGATGGGCAACGGGATCGCGCAGGTCGCGGCGTCGGCGGGATACGACGTGGTGATGCGGGACGTGGAGCGCGAGTACGTCGAGCGCGGCCTCGACAGCGTCGAGGACAGCCTCGACCGGCTGGCCGGAAAGGGCGCGCTCGACGAGGACCCCGAAGCAGTCCGCGACCGGATCACGGGGGCGACGGCCCTCGACGACCTCGCGGACGCCGACCTCGTCGTCGAGGCCGTGATCGAAGACCTCGAGGTAAAACGCGACGTGTTCGGCGACCTCGACCGCGTCACCGACGACGACGTCGTCCTCGCGACGAACACCTCCACGCTGTCTATCACGACCATCGCGAGCGCGACGGAGCGCGCGAGCGACGTGGTCGGCCTCCACTTCATGAACCCCGTCCCGATCATGGACGGCGTCGAGGTCGTGGTGGGCGAGCGCACCGACCCGGCGGTCGTCGACTTCGCGCACGCCTTCGCCGAGGACCTGGGCAAGGAGACGTGGGAGTCCGACGACAAGCCCGGGTTCGTCACCAACCGGATCCTGATGCCGTGGATAAACGAGGGGATCCGCGCGTACGACGAGGGCGTCGCCGACAAGGCCGACATCGACCGCGGGATGAAGCTCGGCACGAACGTCCCGATGGGGCCGCTCGAACTCGCCGACCACATCGGCCTCGACGTGGCGCTCGACGCAAGCGAGACGCTCCACGACGAACTCGGCGACCGCTACAAGCCGGCGTACCTCCTCAAGCGCAAGGTGGAGGCGGGCGACCTCGGCAGGAAGACCGGTCGCGGGTTCTACGAGTACGAGTGACCGCGTCGGGGCGTCTGAGAGGTGGTCAGGCCGCGTCCGCGTCGCGGTCGTCGTCCGCCGTCCACCGGCGCGCGCCGGGCAGCAGCCCGACGAGCTTCGTCACGTAGCCGAACCGGAACAGCCCCAGCTGCGAGAGCGCCCCGAGGACGAACACCGCGAGGAACGCGGGCGCCGAGAGGTCGAAGAGGAGGGGTTGGACGGTCGTCTCCGCGGCGGCCGTCTCGAAGCTCGCGGGCGTCAGCGACCGCGAGGCGAACGCCGCGCCGATGAGCGCCGTCGAGACCACGAGCGTCGTCCGGGTGAGGACGAACCCGAACAGCGCGCCGACGGCGACGCCCGCCAGCGTCGCGCCGACGAGCAGCGCCGTCCCCTCGACCCCCGCGGCGTCCGCCGCGTAGAAGGGGCCGACGGCGAACCGCCCGGCGAACCCGCCGACGACCGCGCCGATGCCGAGCACCGCGAAGGAGAGCCCGGCGTACGCGAGGAAGCCGCCGAGGAGGCCGCCGACCGCGACCGCGCCGGCGGTGAGGACGGCGCCGTCGACCGCGACGAGGCCGACGACGTTCGGCGCGAGCAGGTAGCCGGCGCCGGCGCCGACGAGCAGCCCCGTCAGCGTCACCGCGTAGACGGAGACCGCCGCGCCGACGAACGCGAGCGCCAGCCCCGCGAGGACCAAGCCGCCGTTGAGTGGGGTGAGCATGTCCGTACCGTGGCGCGCGCTGCTACTTAAATTGTCGCAGCCGCGAGGACGGAAAACGGGCGGCGAGCGGCGGACTCACCGCCCCCGGCTCGTCGCCCGTCGATCGATGTATCGCGTGTACCCGCCGACCGCGAGGCCGAACCCGACGACGAGCAGGACGAACCCGAGGAGGCGACTGGTCCCGACGGTCATCACCGTCAGGACGACGCCGAACAGCAGCGCGAACACGCCGGCGACGACGACGCCCACGTCCAGCAGCGGCGACGGCTGGATGGTCCGGCAGTGCGGGCAGATCCGCGCGTCGGCGGGGATCGGCTCGCGGCAGTCGACGCAGCGGAGGCGGTCGCTCGGCACGCGAGGCGGTTCGGCCGCGACCGGTTTGGCTCTGTTGACTGCGGAGGGGGCCGAGAGGACGTGTCTGCCACCCGGACGCGCCTCGGATCGTACTCGTCGGAACAGAGAACTCCGACGGGCCGCATGGTTAAACGATGCTTCCGGATTGTGAACCGAAGTGCCGAAACGGAGACGCCGCGAGGTCCTCGGAGCCCTCGCGGTGGCTCACCGCCGGTTGTATTTCCGACGACGACCCGCAGGTGGAAACTCGGGAGATAGACGTGGTGAATCTGCGGGACGAGACCGTCGGTGTCACGATAGTTGCGGAGCGAGGCGACGAGGTCGTATCCGAGGACGGGTTCCGATTCGGCCCGAAGCAAGGCGGAGCGACGGGCGGAGTGTATTTAAAAGAACGTTGGATGAGTGGTGAGGGAGACCTGGAACTCACGATATCCGCGGATTCGATCGACGAAGCCAGTCTATTCACGGAGAGCGTGGCACAAGAGAGTGAGGACGACGAGTGTGTATCCGCGTTCAGTCCGGTCGACGAGAACGGCGGAGGCATGTACTACGCCGAAGCTGAGTGTTGACGACGCGCGAAACGAGCGCCGGGTGCGGATTTCCGCCCGCTCTCCCGCTCAGTCCGCGCCGGCCGCCGCGGCCGGCTCGTCGCCGGTATCGAGCGTCTCTTCCACCTGCGTGAACACCGCGACCAGCGCGACCGCCGCGGCCGCGGCCCCGACGGCGAACGGCACGACGAACCCGAAGCCGTAGAGCCAGCCGGAGGCCAGCGGCCCCAGGGCGACGCCGAAGCCGAAGCCCATCGTGAGCACCGACAGGGTGGTCCCGGACTCCCCCTCGCGGGCGAGGTCGCCGGCGAGCGCGAGCGACGGGGCGAACACGCACGCGACCGCGATCCCTTGGCCGAGCCGGACGAGCATCATCAGCGCCGGCTCGGTCACGATCCCCTGAAGCAGCGTCGTCGGGACGAGGATGACGAAGCCGGCGAGCAGGAACGGCCGGCGGCCGATCCGGTCGCTGGCGCGGCCCACGGGGACCTGGAAGACCACGTTCGCTATCGTCACGGCCGCGAACTGGGCGCCGAACCACACTGGGGGCTGGTCGAGCCGCACGTTCACTTGGTTCTGGAGCGTCGCGAACAGGGCGATGCACGCGCCCATGGCGACGGTCGCGAGCCCGAGCGTGAACACGGGGTCGAGCAGGCGGTCCTCGCCGCGGACCCGGATCGACACGTCGTCGCCCGCCTCGGCCTCGACGTCGGCGTCGCGGACGAGCAGGAACACGAGCGTGAAGCTGAGGTACGCCCCCGCGCAGGCCGCAACGAAGGCGGCGTCGAAGCCGTCGAGGACCGGGAGCCCGACGGCGGAGAGGTCGTACGGCCCGCGAGCGACGACCGCGCCCGCGAGGACCGGGCCGAAGCCGAAGCCGATGAGCCGGAACGTGTTGTACACGCCGAAGTTGCCGCCGCGGTCGGCGTCGCTCGCGGCGTACTCGTTCACGAGGGCGACCGTGGCGGGGATGATGAGCGCCGCGCCGAGCCCCTGTATCGCCCGCAGCGCCACCAGCACCGGGTAGCTCGTCGCGATCGTGTACAGCCCGCTCGCGGTTCCGAGGAGCAGGATTCCGGCGAGGACGAACGGACGACGGGCGCCAACGCGGTCGGAGAGCCGCCCCGTGAACGGCTGCGAGAGGCTGTTGAGAAAGCCGAAAAGCGAGAGCACGACGCCGATGAGGAGCGGTTCGGTCAGCGTGACCGCGGCCGCGCCGACCCCGACCTCGACGCCGAGTAACCCCTCGATGTCGACGAGGTCGCTGGTGATGTACAGCGGGAGGACGACGATGAGAAAGGAGTTCCCGGCGGCGCCGACCATTCGCGCGAGCGCCAGCACGATCACGCGCCGGTCGGTGTCGGTGACGCCGGAGAGGAGCCCCATTCACTCTGGGTTCGGAACGGATGATAAAGGCGCTTGTGAACGGGGGGAGTCGATCCGGTTTCGGTCGCCGACGAGCGTCGAACCGCGGTCGCGGTGTCGACCGAGACCGAGCGGCTCAGGGGGTCGCCGGGGTCCGCTTGTCGACGCCGCGGACCTCGAACCGCGCGCCGCCGTCCTCGCCGGTCGTCGCCTCGACCGTCCACCCGTGCGCGGTGGCGATCTCCTGAACGATCGCGAGGCCGAATCCGGTGGTGCCCGCGCCGCCGCTCTCGCCGGGTTCGAAGAGCGAGTCGGCGACCGCCGGGTCGATCCCCGACCCGTCGTCCTCGACGAAGAAGCCGTCCGAGAGGTCGCCGACCCGGATCGAGACGTCGTCGCCGGCGTGGTCGACCGCGTTGCGTATCAGGTTCTCGAAGAGGTTCCGGAGGCGGTCCGGGTCGGCGAGCACCTCGCGGTCGGTCTCGACCGAGAGGGTCGCGTCCGCGGTGTCGACGGTTGACCAGCTGTCGGCGACGACGTCCGCGAGGTCGACGCGCTCCGGGTCGCCGACCGTCTCTCCCTCGCGGGCGAGCGCGAGGGTCCGCTCGACGATCGACTCCATCCGGGCGAGCGCGTCGAGCGCGGCGTCGAGGTTCTCCGCGTCGTCCGACGCCTCGCGGGCGAGTTGGACCCGGCCCTGCGCGACGTTGAGGGGGTTCCGCAGGTCGTGCGAGACGATGCTCGCGAAGGAGTCGAGCCGGTCGTTCTGTCGTTCGAGCGCCGCCTCCCGCTCTTTGAACGCCGTGATGTCCTCCTGGAAGCCGACCCAGTGCGTGACGGTCCCGTCCGGGTCGCAGATCGGGGCGATGCTCACTCGGTTCCAGAACTCCGTCCCGTCCTTCCGGTAGTTCAGCAGCTCGACGCTCGTCGGCTCGTCGGCGTCGATCGCGTCGCGGAGCTCCTGAACCGACTCCTCCTCCGTGTCCGGCCCTTGGAGGAACCGGCAGTTGACGCCGATCGACTCCTCGCGGTCGTACCCGGTCATCTCGACGAACCGGTCGTTGACGTACACCATGGGGTTGTCCTCCCGGTCCGCGTCCGTGATGGTGATCCCGACCGGCGCCTCGTCGAGGGCGCGGGTCTTCGTCTCCAGTTCCGCGCGGCGCTCGCGCTCGTCGGAGACGTTTCGGAGGATGCCGACGCTGCCGTTGAACGAGTCGCCCTCGTACGGCAGCGCGGCCATGTGGTCGCGACAGGGGATCGGCTCTCCCTCCTTCGGGACGATGTCGACGCCGAAATGCTGGACGTCGGGCCCCGAAGACGAGAGGATCGTGCCGAGGCGGTCCTCGGCCTCTTTGACCGCCGCGTCGTCCTTGATGAACCCGGGCTTCTGGCCGATGATCTCCTCGCGGTCGTAGCCGGTGAGCTCGGCGAACGGCTCGTTGACGAACCGGAAGACGCCGGTCTCGTCGACGACGTAGACGGGGTAGCCGAGCGCCTCGATGACGGTCGAGTAGCGCTCGGCGATCTCTTTGGTCCGGTGCTCCTCGACCGCCTGATCGACGCGGTTCGCGAGCCGGCGGAGCTGCTCGGGACCGCCCTTCTGGAAGTAGCCGGTGACCCCGGCGTTGAGCGCCTGACTGGCGATTTCTTCCGAGCCCTTCCCGGTGTACAGCACGAACGGGATCTCCCCGTGGCGGTCGCTGAACACGTCGAAGAACTCCAGCCCGTCCATCGCGGGCATGTCGTAGTCGCTGACCACGCAGTCGAAGGCGGCCTCGTCGAGCCGGTCCAAGGCTGTCTCGGGGTCGGTCACGCTCGTCACCGCCACGGAGTCGATCTCGCGTTCGAGGTACGCCTCCGTGAGGTCGAGGACCGACGGGTCGTCGTCGACGTGTAACACGTCGATCGCGGCGGGCATACGTGAACGAACGATCGCGAGGAATAAACGACTACCGACCCGGCTATCGGATCTGGATCCGGGGGCGGCGGCGACCGCGGTCCGCGTTCCACTTCCGGCGCGCGTGGCTGGTTCTTAAGACCGCGGAGCGCGGAGTCGGGATCGATGACCGGCGGGACGCCAGTCGCCGGGGAGACACTCCCGGGCGCCGGCGGCGGGGACGACGACGCGGACCGCGTCGTCTGCCACGTCGATATGGACTGCTTTTACGCCTCCTGCGAGCGGCTGCGCCGCCCCGACCTCGCGGGCGAGCCCGTCGTGGTCGGGATGGGGTACGAACCGGGCGAGTCGATCGGCGCGGTCGCGACGGCGAGCTACGAGGCCCGCGAGTTCGGCGTCGAGAGCGCGATGCCGATCTCGGAGGCCTTGGAGCTGCTCCCCCGCCGCGCCGACGCGGACCCCGACGACCCGGACGCGCCGGACCCGGCCGACACCGGCCGGTACCTCCCCGTCGACCTCGACTTCTACGAGGACGTGGCGAGCGAGGTGAAGGAGGTCCTACGCGACTGCGCCGACACGCGCCGGGAGGTGAGCATCGACGAGGCGTACCTCGACGCCACCGACCGGACCTCGTGGGCGGTCGCCGGGGGTGGCGGCGGGAGTCCGAGCGACGGCGGTGACGGGGACGACGGCGACGATTCTACCGACCCGCCGCCGAGCGGGGCCGCCGGCCCCGCGGAGGCGCGGACGCTCGCCGAGGGATACGCCCGCCACGTGAAAGACCGGATCGAGCGGGAGGCCGGGGTGCCGGCGAGCGTCGGCGTCGCGCCGAACATGTCGGCCGCGAAGGTCGCCAGCGACGCCGACAAGCCGGACGGGCTGGTCGTCGTGCCGCCGGGGTCGGTCGCGGAGTTCCTCGCGCCGCTGCCGACCGCCGACGTTCACGGGGTCGGCCCGGTGACCGAGGAGACGCTGGCGGAGCTGGGCATCGAGACCGCGGGCGACCTCGCCGCGGCCGACCGCGACCGGCTCGCCGCGGAGCTGGGCGAGCGCGGGCCGGAGCTCTCCCGACGCGCCGCGGGCGACGACGACCGGGAGGTGACGCCGACCGGCCTCCCCAAGAGCCTCTCGCGGGAGTCGGCGCTCCCGACGACCGCCGACGAGCCGACGAAGCGCGAGACCGTCTCCGCGCTCGCCGCGGACGTTGCCCGCCGCGCCCGCGAGCGCGGCTGCCTCTACCGCACAATCGGGATCAAGGCGGTCGAGCCGCCGTTCGACGTCAACACCCGCGCCCGGAGCCTGCCCGGTCCCGTGGACGACCCCGACCTCGTCGAGGAGGTGGCGCTCGACCTGCTCGGCGAGTTCGACGAGACCCGCGTCCGCAAGCTGGGCGTGCGCGTCTCCAAGCTCGACTTCGCCGAGACGGATCAGGCGACGCTCGGCGGATTCGAACCGGGGGACGGGCCGGGAGACGGGAGCGACGGCGCGGCCGACCGCCCCCGCGGGTCGGTCGGTCGAACGGCCGGCACCGACGGCGACGGCGGGAAGCTCACCGACTGGGTAGACGGGGAGCCGACCGCGGACGGCGACGCGACGGGGAACGAGGCAGAGCGCCGGACGGGGGACGGACAGGCGTCGCTCGGCGACTGGTCGTGAGCCGCGCCCGACGCGTGGATTCATGGGGCGGCCGAAACGATCCGGGGACATGTCCCTCGCTCGTCGCGTCCTCCTCGGCTCGAACTCGAACGGCTCGCCGCGCCGGTACCGACTCCTCGTGCCGCCGCTGCTCTTTGTCGTCTCCTTCGCCGCCTACGGGCTGGGGCTCTTCGCTCACGCCGGCGGGGTGGTGTTCCTCGCGTTCGACGCCGCGGCCCTCGGCGTCCTCGTGACCGCGGGCCTCGCCTATCGAGGGGCCGGGGTCGCGCTCGCGTGGCTCTCCGTCTACGGAGCGCTGCTCGGGAGCAACGCCGACCACTACCTGCTGGGCCTGCCCGGGCGGCCCCTCGCGGAGCGCGTCGCCGCGCTCCTCGGACTCGACGGGCTCGTCTTCGTCGGGGTCGAGGCCCTCGCGCTGGGGACGCTCGCGTGGGTCGCCGGGACCGTCGGCCGTCTCGCGGTCGACCGCGTCCGGGCCGCGTGACCGGCGTGGGCGTGCGACCGGATCGAACGCGCGACGGCCGGCTATTTACGCCCCGAGCGACGACCGCGATCCATGGACGATTCCGCCGACCTCGCGTGGGAGACGCTCGACAGCGACATCGACTACGCCTGCCCCGGCTTCGACGTGCGCCGGGACGAGGTGCGCTTCCCGGACGGCGAGACGGACGGGTTCCACTACGTCGACGAGCCGCCGGCGGTCGTCGTGCTGCCGCTGACGCCCGACGGCGACGTCGTCGTCATCGACGAGTGGCGACAGGCCGTCGGCCGGGTGAACCGCGGGATTCCCGCCGGGACGATGGAGCCGGAAGACGGGGCGGCGGGGGACGGCGGCCCCGCGTGCCGAGAGCCGACGACCGCCGCGGTCGAGCGCGCCGCGGCCCGCGAACTCGCCGAGGAGACGGGGTACGAGGCGGACGCGTTCGAGCGGCTGACGGCCGTCGAGCCCACGAACGGGATGGCGAACGCGGTCCACCACCACGTGCTGGCGACCGGCTGCGAGCCGACCGCCGAGCGGGAGCTGGACCACAACGAGTCGATCGCGGTCGAGACGGTGCCGTACGACGACCTGCTCGCCGCGGTCGTCGACGACGAGCTGCGCGACGGGCGGGCCGTCACCGCGGTGCTGTGGTACGAGCTGCTCCACCAGTAGGCGGTCGGGACCCGCCTTCGGCGCCGTCGCCGTTTCGGCACGGCGTCGTGGCGCCGCCGTCTCCGCGCGATATCGCACCGTCGCCGTCTCGGAACGATACCGCGCCGTCGTCGATTCCGACACGGACAACCATTTTGCCGGGCGGCCCCAACACGGGGCAATGACAGATCCCTCCAGCGGCGACCGGGCCACGGACGGCGGCGTCTCGGACGAGTTCGACGACGTCGGGCCGGACGCCGTCGGCGACGCGGACGGGTCGGGCGGGGGCGCCGGCTCTCCGGGCGTCGCGGTCGCGACGGCCCTCCTCCTCGGCGTCCTCGGCCCGGTCATCGCGCTCGCGAGCGGGGTCGCCGTCTTCGCGATCGACTCGCTGACCGGGGGGCTCTCGCTCGTCGCGAGCGTGGTCCTCACGCTGGTGTTCGGCCAGTACGTCGCGTTCGGCGGGCTCGCGGTCGGCTACCTCGCGTGGCGCGGCTTCGACCGCGAGGGGATCGTCTCGTACCTCGGCGTCCGGGTGCCGAGCCTCAAGGAGATCGGGATCGTCCTCGGCAGCTGGGTCGTGATCTTGATCCTGATCCTCGTGGTCTCGACGATCGTCCAGCTGCTCGGGACGGAGACCGCGGCGAACCAGAGCGCGGAGCTGGCGATGGGGAATCCGGCGATCATCCCGCTGTTCGTCGCTGCGTCGTTCCTCGTCATCGGGCCCTGCGAGGAGATCCTCTACCGGGGAGTCGTCCAGGGGCGCCTCCGCGAGTCGCTGCCGGCCGCCCCGTCGATCGCGCTGGCGGCCGCCATCTTCGCGACCATCCACGTGATGGCGCTGACCGGCGGGCTCTCCGCGCGCCTGACGACGATCTCGATCCTGTTCGTGCCGAGCCTCGTGTTCGGCGCGGTGTACGAGTACACCGAGAACCTCGTCGTCCCCGCGCTGCTCCACGGCCTCCACAACGCCGTGATCTTCACTGTCCTCTACGTCACCGTGACGCAGGTGGACCCGAACGAACTGCCGACGGTGCTGGGGTTCTTCCCGGTCTGACCCCGGACGATCGAGCGGCCTCAGTACAGGTCCTCTAGCGCCTCCTCGACGTGCGAGTGCTCCTCGGCCGGGAACTCGCCGCTCGTCACGGCATCCCGGTACGCCTCGACGGCGTCGACCATCTCGCCGCGCACGTCGCCGAACTGCTTCGCGAACGGCGGCGACCACTCTCCGAGCCCGACCGCGTCGTTGATCACGAGCACCTGTCCGTCGCAGTCGGGGCCCGCGCCGATGCCGATCGTCGGGATATCCAGCGCCTCGGTCACCGCGCCCGCGAGGTTCGCCGGCACGTGCTCCAGCACGAGCGCGAACGCCCCGGCGTCGGCGTGGGCGCCCGCGAGGTCGATGATCTCCTCGGCGGCGTCCTGCTCGGTCCCCTGTCGGGTGTAGCCGCCGAGCCGGTTCACGTGCTGCGGGGTCAGGCCGAGGTGCGCCATCACCGGGATCCCGACTTCGGTCATGCGACGGGTCGTGTCGACGGTGTGGGGGCCGCTCTCGATCTTCACGGCGTCCGCGTTCGCCTGTTTTAGGAGTCGACCCGCGTTGCGGACGGACTCGGCCTCGTCGACGCCGAACGAGAGGAACGGCATGTCGGCGACGACCAGCGCGTCCCCGGTCGCGCGCGCGACCGCCGCGGTCCGGCTCGCCACCTCGTCGAGCGTGACGGGGAGCGTGGAGTCGTAGCCAAGGGCGGCGTTGCCCATGCTGTCGCCGACGAGGACGACATCGATCCCCGCCTCGTCGACGATCGCCGCCGTCGGGGCGTCGTATGCGGTCAACATCGTGATCGGATCGTCGCCCTCCCGCAGTCCCCGCGTCGTGGTCATACCTCGGAGTCACCCGCGCGACGCCGTAAAATCGTCGGGAACCGGAAAGGCGGGGCGGCGCGGCCGGGCGGCGGCGCGACCCCGGTACCGCCGCCGACCGCCACCGATTTGCCGCTCGGCCGCCGAGTCGGTCGCGTGCAACCAGTCGAGCGGGCCGAGTACGAGGGGGTGGACTACGCGTGGGTGATGCAGACGACGTTCGTCGTCACCATCCTCGTCGGCGCGCCCGCCGCGGCGCTGCTGTCGACGCTCGTGACGCTGGAGACGTGGGGCGCGCGCGCCGCGTTCGCGGTCCGGATCGGCGCGCCCATCTGGTTCGTCACCGCGGTCGCCGTCGCGCTGTACGCGCGGCGCGCCGAGGCCGGCGACGGCGGCTCTGGCGGCGACGCCGACGCGAGCGTGGAACGGGACGCCGACGCTGACGCGAGCGCGGAACGAGACGCCGACGCTGACGCCGGAGACGCCGAGCCGGAGTCTACCGAGCCGACCGACGAACAGACTGACGAGGGGGAGAAGATCGACTGACCCGCGGGCGGCGCGGTGCGAGTCGCTACTCGGCGAGCAGCTCCGAGACCCACGCGAAGTCGACGCCGCCGCGCTCGGCGGTGACCGCGTCGCTCTGCGAGTCGCCGACGAACAGGGTGTCCTCCGGGGCCTCCCCGAGGCGGTTGATCGCCGCGAGCAGCGACGCCGGGTCGGGCTTGTGGCTTCCGACGGTGTCGCGGCCGACGATCGCGCCCGAGACGAGCGCGTCGCCGAGGCCGTGCGTCTCGACCGCGATGCGGCACGCGTCCTCGCAGTTGAGCGAACAGACGCCAGCCGGGGGGTGTGGGTCCGCGGACTCGTCGTCCGCGGTCGCGGCCGCGAGTCGGTCCCCGAGCGGGAGCCGGGTCGACTCGCGGGCGCCGGGGCGCTCGTGGAGCGCGATCGCCTCCTCGACCTCGGCCCGGATCCCGTACTCGTCCGCCGCGCCGAGGAGGTCCCACAGCTCCTCAGTCGGGGGGATGAGGGCGCGCTCGGCGTACACGTCGAGGACCGCGTCGGCGACCGCGTCCCAGTCGACCGCGAGCTCGACGAGCGTCCCGTCGAGGTCGTAGACGACCGCGTCGTAGGCGGCGAACTGAGATCCGTCACCGTCGGTCACTCGCCGAACACCCCGCGGGCGATGATCGTCTTCTGGACCTCGGTCGTCCCCTCGTATATCTCCGTGATCTTCGCGTCGCGGTAGAGGCGCTCGACGTCGAACTCGGTCGTGTAGCCGTAGCCGCCGTGAATCTGGATCGCTTCGTTCGTCACCGACATCGCGGCCTCGCTGGCGCGGTACTTCGCCTTCGATGCGGCGACGCGATAGTCCTCGCCCGCCTCCGCCTGCCGGCACGCCTCGCGGACGAGCAGCCGCGCCGCCGACACGTCGGTCGACATCTCCGCGAGCTTGTGCCGGATCGTCTGGATGTCGCTTATCGGTCGGTCGAACTGCTCGCGCTCCTCGGCGTAGGATTTCGCCTCGTCGAGCGCCGCCTGCGCGACGCCGACCGCCTGCGCCGCGATGCCGATCCGGCCCTCGGTGAGCGTCCGGAACGCGGCGGAGAGCCCCTTCCCCGGCTCAGTGAGCCGGTTCGCGGCAGGGACGCGGCAGTCGTCGAAGGTGATCCCGGTCGTGTCCGAGGCCCGGAGGCCCAGCTTCTCCTCCTTCTTGCCGACCTCGAACCCCTCGGTGTCGGCGGGGACGAGAAACTGCGTGATCGCGTCGTCGTCGGGGTCGTGCGCCTCGTCGTCGACCTTCGCGAAGACGACGGCCACGCCGCCGCGCTTCCCGTTCGTGATCCACTGCTTCTCGCCGTTGAGCGCGTACTCGTCGGTCTCGGGGTCGTACGTCGCGGTCGTCGACATCTCCGCGGGATTCGAACCCGCGTGCGGCTCGGAGAGACAGAACATGCCCACCGGGCGGCCCGTCTCCGCCATCTCGGGGAGCCACGTCTCGCGCTGGGTCTCGCTGCCGAACTCGGCGATACAGGAGGTGGCGAGGCAGTGGACCGACAGGGCCGTCGCGACCGCGAGGGACCCGTGCGCCAGCGCCTCGTTGGCGACCGCGTACGTCGTCTTCCCCGCGCCGAACCCGCCGTACGCTTCCGGGACCGTCAGCCCCGTCAGGCCGAGTTCCGCGAGCCCGTCCCACACGTCCTCCGGGAACGTCTCCGTCTCGTCGGCTTCGGCCGCCGTCGGTCGGACCTCCTCGGCCGCGAACTCCTCGACGAGGTCGCGGACCGCCTGCTGTTCGTCGGTGAGCGCCGAGCCGACGCGTGCTCCGGTCATGTCACCGACTTCGGTCCCTCACCGAAAAAGGTGAGCGATCGACGGGACCGCCCGACCCGGCGTCCCGGACGGCTTCGGTACCGGCGCCGGTGACGCGCCTACTCCTCCGCCTCGCGCGCCTCCCACAGCGGGTACAGCTCGTCGCGGGGCGGCTCGGCGAGCGGCTCGCCGTCGATTCGGACGGTTCCCGCGGGGCGAGGCGGGTCCGCGGCGTCGCCCGAGTCCGCGGCGTCGCCCGAGCCCGCGGCGTCGCCCGCAGCCCCCTCGACCGAGCCGATCTCCGCGCCGCCGATCCCGGCCGCGTCGAGGGCGTCGAGCGCGTCATCGACTCGATCCGGCGGGACCGCGGCCAGCAGCGCGCCGGAGCCGAACGTCGCGAGCGGGTCGACGCCGAGCGCGTCGCAGCAGGCGCGCGTCTCGGGGCGGACGGGGACCGCGTCGCGCTCGACGGTGAAGACCGAGTCGCTCGCCGCGGCCATCTCGACGAGGGCGGTCGCGACGCCCCCCTCTGTCGGGTCGTGGAGCGCGGTCGCGGCGTCCCGGACCGCGGCCGCGTCGGGGACGACGCTCACCTCGTCGAGGAAGCCGGCGGCGGCGTCGAGCGTCGCGGCCGGGACCCCGGCCGCGCGGCACTCCTCGCGGAAGTCGGTCGCGAGGATCGCCGTCGCCTCGATCGCCGCTCCCTTGGTGAGGAGGAGGCGGTCGCCCGGCTCAGCCCCGCCGCTCGACACGAAGCGGTCCGTCGTCCCCATCGCCGTCATCGAGCAGAGCGGGCGGTCGAGCGCGTCGAGCACCTCGGTGTGGCCCCCGACGACCGCGCACCCGAGTTCGCGCGCCGTCGCGTCGACCTGGTCGACGACCGTCCGGAGCCGGTCGGGATCGCCGTCGGGTAAAAAGAGCGTGTGCGTGAGCCACCGCGGGTCGGCCCCGCTCGCGGCGACGTCGTTACAGGCGACGTGGACCGCGAGCGTCCCGACCGACTCGGCCGCGAGCGACAGCGGGTCGGCCGCGACGACGAGCGTCTCGGCGGCGTCGCCGAGGTCGATCGCGGCCGCGTCCTCCCCGTAGGCCGGCCCCCGCGCCACCGCGGCGTCTGGCGCGCCGGTCGCCGCGAGCGCCGCGGCGAGCGCGTCGGGGCCCAGCTTGCCCGTCATCGCTTCCGGAACCACGCCGCGACGGCCGCGGGGTCGGCGTCGAGGCCGCCGCCCTGCGCGAACGTCGGGCCGCCGCCCCCGCCGCCGCCGAACTCGGCGGTTATCGCGCCGACGATGTCGCCCGCGTCGACGGCCGTGTCCTCCGCGGCCGCGACCACAACGAACGGGGCGTCACCCGCACCGATCGCGGCGAGGGCGTCGGGGCCGTCGTCCGCGTCGGCGTCGCCGCCGACGAGCGCGGTCGCCGGCTCCCGGAGCTCGTTCGGGTCGGCGTCGTCGACGGTCCCGACCGCCCATTGCGCGCCGTCGACCTCGGTCGTCGGGAGGTCGCGCAGGCGGGCGGCGAGCAGGTCCCCGCGCGCCTCGCGGAGGTCCGCCTCCAGCCGGTCGGCCTCCTCGCGGAGGCGGTCGACCGCGTCGGGGAGGTCGCCGACGCGCGCGTCCAGCGTCGTCGCGGCGTCGAGCGCGGCGGCGTGGACCGCGCCGAGCTCGTCGATGGCGGTCGGGCCGACGGCGAACTCGACGCGGGTGACGCCCTCGCCGGGGTTCGACCGGTCCAGCACCGCGATCGGCCCGATCTCCGCGGTGTTCTCGACGTGGGTCCCGCCGCAGGCGGCGACGTCCCAGGGGTCGTCCGCGTCGCCGACGGTGACGACCCGGACCGCGCCGCCGCTCATCGCACCCTCCTCCGTTTTCGTGTTGAACGCGATCCCGTCGACATCTCGGGCCGCCTCGGCCGAGTGGGTCGCCCACGAGACGGGCAGCGAGTCCCAGACGGCGCGGTTCGCGAGCCGCTCTAACTCGATCAGGTCGCCGTCGTCTAACGGCTCGGCGGTCGTCAGGTCGACGCGGACCTTCGTCTCGGAGATGTCGAAGCCGGCGTAGCCGAGGTCCTCGGCGATCCGGCGCGCGGCCCCGTACAGCACGTGGGAGGCGGTGTGTGCGCGGGCGCAGTAGGTCCGGAACGCGTCGTCGACCAAGCCCGTGACCTCGTCGCCGGGCGCGAGGTCGGGGTCGGCGTCGGAGTCGAGGGCGTGGACCACGTCTCCGCCCCGTTCGGTCACGTCGTCGACGAGGTGGCCGTCGAGCGTCCCCCGATCGGCGGGCTGGCCGCCGGACTCGGCGTAGAAGTACGTCTCGTCGAGGACGACCTCGCGGCCGTCGACGCGGTCGACCGTCGCTTCGAACTCCCGGACCGCCGGCTCGGCCGGCGCGCGTGAAGCGGTCATTGCCGGGTCGTGGGCGCGGGCGGGTAAATAGGTGACCGCCGCGGTATCGGTTGTAAACGACCGTCGCGGTGGCGCGTGCCTGCGAGCCGCCGGCAGGCCGCGAAGCCAGCGCGCGCGAGGTCGCCGGCGCTACGCGCCGGCTACCAGAGGGACCTTCGGTCCCTCGCTGGAGTCAGTTGCCGGAGCGAAGCGACGGCGGCTGACGAGGCTGGGGAGGTGTGCGGTGCGGTTGTGGTGTGGGCGGGCGGGACTCGAAGGGGCAGCCGCGACGGCGCGCGACGCAAGCACCGAGGGAGGGGACGGAGTGACCGACAGAGGCGCGCAGCGATCGCAGCGAGCCCTCGCGGCTGGGGCTTCGGTGGTGTTCGACGGCGATCCGTCGAGACCAATCTATAATCGGGCGGCGCCGCCGCTCGGAGCTACGAGCGAATCAAAAAACCGCCTACCGCTTATCCCTCCAGTTCGAACGCGACCTCGACTTCCGCCTGATACTCGCGGTCGGCCGCGCTGTCCAACTCGACGCCGAACTCCTCGACCTCGACCCAGTAGACGTTGTCCAGCGTGTCCTCGGCGCGGTCGATGGCGTCGTCGGCCGCGGCGTCGAAGCTCTCCTCGCTCGTCCCGATCAGCGTGATCTTCTTGAAGACCATGTCACGTGCTGGTAGGACGCATGGGGAGATAAAAATAGGCGTCGCGGGACGGGGCCGTGGCTGGAGGACCCCTACGGACTTCCGGGCGCGCCTTCCATCACCGCGAAGTCCTCGCCGTCGTGGTCGATGCCGATGACCGCCCAGTCGTAGGGGGGTTTCGAGGCGACGAGCCGCTCTTGGAGGTCGGCCGCGCGGTCGCGCCACGTGACGAAACACCGGAGTCGCGGTGTGTCGCCCCCGTCTGCGAGATACGGGTCGAGGTCGTCGTCGTCCAGACACAGCACCGTCACGAGGACGCGCCGCCACTTGCGCTCCGCGACGAACTCGCGTCCGCCCTCGGAGACGGTGTAACCCAGTTCGCGGAAGACGTCTCTGGCCTCGGTCGTCGGGGGGATGCTCGCAGTGGCCATCTGCCTCGAAGTTCGGCACCATCCGTGATAAACTTTCTCACGATTTCGGACAGAGAGAACCGGCGGGGCGGCCGGGAACGCCGCGGAGAGCCGCGAGCGCGTCCCGGCGTCGGAGGCTCACTCGTGAGCCGCGTCCCACTCGTCGGGCTTCCGGAGGTTTCCGCACTCGGTACACTGGATCCGGCCCATCGTGTCCATCGCGGTGTCGAACGCCCCGCAGTTGCCGCAGCGGAACCCCCAGCGGGACTCCCCCGCCTCGTCCGCGAACACGAGGTAGAAGGGGCCGTCCGCGCCGCGCTCCGTGCGCGACCGGTCGGTGTACACGCGTTCCCCGTCCGGTGTCGTCGTCGCTTCCAGCGTCATACCTCTCGCTACCCGGCGGAGCGACTTAAGCGGCGGACTCGGCGGTCGGGAGAAAACGGAAGCGAAGCGGAGGCCGTAACCGCCCCGGTGACGGCGGGGAACCGCTACGTGCGGAACGACTCGCCGCAGCCGCACTCGGAGACGACGTTCGGGTTCTCGACCTCGAAGCCGGCCGCCTGAAGCCCGTGTTCGTAGTCGAGCGTGCTCCCGCCGATGTAGTTCTTGCTCGCGGGGTCGACGAACACCCGGAGGTCGTGGTGTTCCACGACGAGGTCGTCTTCCTCCGGCTCGGTGTCGAAGCGCATCCCGTAGGACAGCCCCGCGCAGCCGCCCTGCTGGACGAACAGTCGCAGTCCGGCGATGTCGGTGTCGAGCCCCTCGCCCTCCAAGAGCGAGAGCGCCTCCTCGGCGGCGTCCGGCGTCACCTCGATCGCCGGGTCGTTCCCCTCGGTCCCGGTGTCGGCCGGTTCGGTACTCATGCGAACGCGTTCGGCGTCGACACTCAAAACCCTGCCGGCGGGAGCGACCGGTCAGGTCGCTGCGTCGGCGCTCGAATCCGCGTCCGCGCTCGGATCCGCGTCAGTGTTCGGCTCCTGCTCGGGATCGGGCGCGCCGTCGCGAGCGGCCGCCGCGGGTCCGACGGCCCCGCTGACCGTCACGTCACGTTTCGGGTACGGGATCTCGATGCCCGCGTCGCCGAGCGCCACGTACAGCACCCGGTTGAGTTCGTGTTGCGCGCGGCGGCGACGGGTGGGCCCGTTCACCCAACAGAGGATCTCGTACTGGAGCGACGAGTCGCCGAACGACCGGAACCGCGCCCGCGGCTTCGGGGAGTCGAGGACCAGCGGCTCGGCTCCCACGACATCCATCGCGAGCGCCTCGAAGGCGTCCACGTCCGTTCCGTAGGCGACGCCGATCGGGACCCGGACGCGGCGGCGGCGCCGGGGCGCAGACTCGTTCGTCACCTTCGAGGCGTTGAGCGCCGCGTTCGGCACCGTCACCAACACCTCGTCGCGGGTGAGCAGCGTCGTCGAGCGCACGCCGACCTTGATCACGGTGCCCGCCGTGCCGTCGTCCAAGACGATGTAGTCGCCGATCTTGTAGGTGTCGTCGAAGTACAGCGCGATCCCCCCGAAGAAGTTCGCGACGGTGTCCTTCGCGGCGAAGCCGACCGCGATGCCGGCGACGCCCGCCGCGCCGAGCAGGGGCGTGATCTCAATGCCCCATAGCCACAGCAGGGTCCCGGCGCTCCCGACCAGCACCGCGAGCGTCCAGACGTTCGAGAAGACGGGCGCGAAGTCGAACCGGCCGCCCTCGGCGTTGACCGCGGCGACGAGCCGGTTCACGACGCCGTTGGCCGCGTACGCCCAGACGAGGACGATCACCGACAGCGAGGGCCGCCCGAACACCGCGTCGAGCAGCCGCGGCTCGACGAGCACCGACGTCCGGACCGACGGCACCTGCGTGAGCACGTACACTCCCGCGAGCGCGGCGGTGACGACGAGCGGGGCGCGCAGCGACGAGAGGACGATGTCGTCGTCGCCGGTGTCCGTGTGCGAGACGTAGCGGCGGGCGACCCGGAGGACGACGAACTCCATGGCCAAGGCGCCGGCGACCGAGACGACGAGGACCGCCACCGTCGCCTCCAGCGCGGAGAACCCCTCAAACAGCGTCAGCGGCGACGGAAACATACCGTCCCGAGGCGGCTCCGCGAGATAACCGTTGCTACCCGCCGAATTGCGGGCGCGCCGCTACTCGAACCGCTTCCGGACGCTCTCCGCGTGCGCCTCCAACCCCTCCGCCTCGGCGAGCGAGGTGATCGTCTCCGAGAGGTCGTCGAGCGCGTCGCGGTCGAGGCGCTGGACCGTCGACGACCGGAGGAACGTGTCCACGGAGAGCCCGCCGTAGCGCTTCGCGCCGCCGTTCGTCGGCAGTACGTGGTTCGTCCCGGCCGCGTAGTCGCCCGCGGCGACCGGCGAGTGCGGGCCGAGGAAGACGGAGCCGGCGTTGGTGATCCGGTCGAGAAGCGCCTCGTCGTCGTCGGCCACGATCGAGAGGTGTTCGGCGGCGTACTCCTCGGCGAACAGCACGGCCTCGGGCATCGACCGCGCGTGGAGCACGCCGGAGGCCTCGTTGTCGAGCGCGGCCCGGATCGTCTCCTCGCGCTCACGCTCGGCCGCCTGCGCCTCGACCGCGTCGGCGACCGCCGCGGCGAGATCGGCGTCGTCCGTGACCGCGATCACGGAGGCGTTCGGGTCGTGTTCGGCCTGCGCGACGAGGTCGGCCGCCACGAGGGCGGGGTCCGCCGTCTCGTCCGCGAGGACAAGCACCTCGCTCGGGCCGGCGAGGAAGTCGATTTCGGCGTCGCCTTGGACGATCGACTTCGCGGCCGTGACCCACTTGTTCCCGGGGCCCACGATCTTCTGGACCCGCGTCACCGTCTCCGTGCCGTAGGCGAGCGCGGCGACGGCCTGCGCGCCGCCGACCTGGTACACCGCGTCGGCCCCCGCCTCGTGGATCGCCGCGAGGGTGACCGGGTTCAGATCCGCCGCCGGCGGCGTGGCGACCGCGACGTGGTCGACGCCGGCGACGACTGCGGGGATGATCCCCATCAGCGCGCTGGAGGGGTACGCGGCCGCGCCGCCGGGCACGTACACGCCGACCCGGTCGATCGGACGGAACCGCCGCCCCAGCTCCCGGCCGCCGAAGTCGTCGCGCCAGTCCTCCGGGCGCTGCCGCTCGTGGAACTCGCGGACGTTCGCCGCGGCCTCGCGGACGGCGTCGAGGACCGGGTCGTCCGCGTCGGCCAGCTCGTCGTGCGCCCGCGCCGCGTCGTCCGTCACGTCGATGTTGCCGACGGCGATCCCGTCGAACTCCTCGGCGAACTCGCGGACCGCGACGTCGCCCTCCTCGCGGACCCGCTCGACGATCTCCCGCACGTCTTCGCGGACCCCCTCGACGCCGGCGTCGCGCTCGAAGAAGGCGCGGCGCTCGGCCGGCGAGAGGTCCGCGACGGTTCGTACGTCCATACGCTTCGTGGGGGTCGACGCGGCAAGGGCGTTCCGACTCGGGCGGCGCTGGCGGTGCCACGGCCGACCGGACGAGGCGGGCCGTCGCCGCTCACGTCAGCGGGCGGATACCCGCCAGATCGAGGAGGGCGAGGACGACGAGACCGGCGAGCAGCCCGGCCGCCGCGAAGAGGACGGGCGCCGACGCGGCGACGGCGACCCCGTAGGGCGCCACCAGTCGGGTCGTGCCGCGGATGAGGAAGGAGACGAACACGAGACCGAACGCGGCGAACGCGAGGGCGACGAACCGGGAGCGGTCCACGGGCGCTCAGTCCGTCTGGGGAACACCCGTGCCGTGGGGTCCGTGGCCGTGGGACTCGCGGCTGGGGTCGAAATCGGTACACATGTCGTAGAACACCGCCTCGGGGTCGCGGTTCCACTGCCACTTCCAGCGGGTGCGGACCAGCAGCGACAGCTTCCGGGTGAGCGACAGCTCCGGGGTCGTCGAGACGGTGTCGTACCCGAGGTTCCGGATGAGGCGGTGGTGGTCGACGTACAGCACCGCCGCGAGCAGCACCGCGAGCTGGCAGTCCTCGGGGAGGTACTTGATCCCCGCGACGCCCTCCTCGTAGAGGCGCTCCGTGCGGGCCATCTCCTCGCGGATCGCAGCCGCGACATCCTCGTCGAACTCCAAGTCGAGGATCTGCTGCTCGCTCACGCCGTGGCGCCGCAGGGTCTCGAGGGGGAGGTAGATCCGGTCGCGCTCGACGACGTCCTCGCGGACGTCCCGGAGGAAGTTCGTCATCTGGAACGCCTCGCCGAGCTTCGTGGCGTGCGGGAGCGCCTCGGCCTCCTCCTCCGGATCGAGGTCCATGATCGACGTCATCATCCGCCCGACGGCGGCGGCGGAGCCGTCCATGTACGCCTCTAGGTCCGCGTAGGTTTCGTAGCGGTCGGTGTCGATGTCGCTCTCCATCGCGTCCACGAACGAGTGAACGTCCGCGTCGGCGATGCCGTTCCGCTCGCGCACCTCGGAGAACGCCTCCAACACGGGGTCGTCGGTCGGCTCCTCGCCGAGCGCGGCCGCCCGGAGCCGGTCGAGTTCGGCCCGCTGCTCGGCGGGCGGCGCCGTGTCTTCGGCGTCGACGACCTCGTCGGCGATCCGGAAGAATCCGTACAGCACGTACGTCGGGTGACGAATCCGCTGCGGCAGTAGCCGGGTGGCGACGTGGAAGGTCTTCCCGGTGCGGCGCTGGATCCGCTTGCTCCGGGCAACCTGCTTTTGCTCTACCATGCTGACCTCGGTGGGTCGGCAAGGAGGGTCACGTACGGGTCGCCCATCATAAAAGAAAGGTCGGCCTCCAAGAACATAACAGTTCGCACGACACAGTTCGGGTGCCGATCGACCCCGGCCGTGCCGGCGATCGACGCGGCGCGCGGCGCGACCGACGGCTCAGTAGAACGTGTCGCTACAGTCGTAGACGACGCCGTGCGCCGGACAGACGTACTTACAGTGCCGGTGGTACATCGGGGTCTCGCAGACCGGACACGGGCGACCGCCGTCGTCCGCGGGGGCATCGCTCACGGCGGACACACGCGGTCGAGAGGCAAAACCCTATCCACCGTTCACCGCGTCGAGATACCTGACCAGTCAGTCGTCGAGGGCGCCCCGGAAGCGAGTTACTCGTCCGCCAGTCGGTCGTACACCGAGCGAGCGACCGTCTCCTCGTCGAACGGGAGGGTTAACACGCCCCCCCACTCGGAGCCGGTGAGCGCCCCCACCGTCTCCCCGTCGAGTTCGACGCGCCGCACCTCGGTCCCGTCGAGCGTCATCGACACCACGAACGCCGCCGGGTCGTCGGTCGCCCCCGCCTCGTCGAGGCGGCTCCGGAACGACTCGATCCCCGCCTCGGAGAGCACGACCTGGACGAGGTACTCGCCGTCTTGGGAGAAGACGCCCTTGACGCGGTCGAGGTCGCTCGCGTCGAACAGCAGCGCGCCGGTCCCGTCGTCGCCGGTCACCCGCGCGACGAACGGCGCGTCGGGATCGACGCCGGCCGACGAGGGACCGGACCCGCCCCCTCCGTCGGCGGACGCGCCGCCCGTCGGTCCCGGACCGTCGCCGCCGATGCCGCCGGCCGCCTCGCCGTCCGTCACCGCCGTCGCGCCCGCGAAGCCGACGGCGCCGACCGCACAGACCGCGCCGAGGCCGCCGAGCACGCCCCGCCGAGAGATGTCCATACCCTGCGGTTTCGGCGAGCGGTAAAAAGGATTACACGCCGATTTCCGCGCGCGATAATTACGGAAATCCGGAACGTTCGACATCCGGAACGCTCGCCGCCGGTTACTCGGCGGCGAAGGCGACCTCGTCGCGGGTCGCCGTCTCGCCGAACAGCCACTCGGCGTGGTCGACCGCGTACTCGCGGTGGTCCTCGGTGATGTAGCCGAGCGCGTCCTCGACGACGACCGGGCGGTAGTCCCGGAGGCCCGCGCTCCCGGCCGTGTGGAGGACGCAGACGTTCGCGAGCGTGCCGCAGATCAGCAGGTCGTCGATGCCGTGCGCGTCGAGGTACCCCTCCAAGTCCGTCCGGTAGAAGGCGTCGTAGGTGTGCTTCTCGACGACGTGGTCGTCGCCGCGCACGTCGAGGTCGGCGACGAGTTCGGCGTCCCACGACCCCTCGACGACGTGTTCGCCCCACCGGTCGAACTCGTCGTAGTAGTGGGTCTCGTCGAACTGCTCGGGCGGGTGGACGTCGCGGGTGTAGACCACGCTCGCGCCGGCCTCCCGGGCGCGGTCGACGAGCGCCGTCACCGGCTCGACCGCCGCCTCGCTCGGCTCGGCGTAGAGGCTCCCGTCCGGGTGACAGAACCCGTTTTGCATGTCGACGACGACCACCGCGGTTGCTGTCGGATCGAACGCCATACCGGCGGTTAGCGCGCAGGGGGCAAAAACCGTCGTCCGTTCCGCGGGGTCCGCGCGGCGATCCGCCGACACGGCAAGGAAAAATCCGCCGGCCGCGGCGCCGAAGGAACCGACAAACTACTTACCGGGGCGGCCGATAAATCTCGTATGCGACGGGTTCTCAGCCCCTCGACCGCGGCCGCGATCGTTGCCGCGGTCGCCGTCCTGTGTGTCGCCTTCACCGCCGGCGTCGCCGCCGCCCCCGACGCCGGCGCGGTCCCCGCCGAGTCGGCCGGGAACGGCCCCGTGACGTCCGACGCCGTGCCCTCCGCGTCGGCCGAGGAGTGCGGTCCTGGTGACGGCACCGAACTGGTGGGCTGTTGGAACGGGACCCACTACGAGGAGTCGGTCGACTTCACGGAGACCGACGGACTCAACGAGACGCAGTTGGCGGCGCTGACGGACCTGACGATGGCGCGCGTCGAACACGTCCGTCAGCGCCCCTTCCGGGAGGACGTGCCGGTCGAGACGGTCACCCGGAGCGAGTACCTCAACGGCACGGCGAGCGGGAACGGCTCCGAGGCGTTCCGGCGCTGGAACGACCAGGTGTGGGAGGCGCTGTTCGTCGTCGGCGACGGCGCGAACGCCAACAGCGAGATCGACTCGGTGTTCGGCGGCGCGGTCTCTGGCTTCTACTCGCCGACGGCGGACCAGATCGTCATCGTCGTCCCCGACGGGGAGTCGCCGGATATCGACCCCTCCACGCTCGCGCACGAGCTCCTCCACGCGATGCAAGACCAGTACCACGACCTCACCGACCCGCGCTACGTCGGCGCGACGCAGGACGGCGACCTCGCGGTCGACGGGATCGTCGAGGGGGAGGCGGTCCACGTCGAGGAGCGGTACGCCGCCCGCTGCGCCGACAACTGGACCTGCGCCGAGCCGCCCGAGAGCGGCGGGGGCGGCGGCGACGTGCCCGACTTCAACTTCGGCATTCTCCAGACCGTCCTCCAGCCGTACGGCGACGGCGCGCTGTACGTCCGCGAGCTGCGCGACGAGGGGGGCTGGGCCGCCGTCAACGAGACGATGAACGACCCGCCGGCGTCGACGGCTGAGGTCATCCACCGGGACCCCGACTACGAGGAGCGCAGCGTGAGCTTCGAGGACGCCGCGACCGGCGGGTGGGAGACGTACGCGGACCAGGGGGTCGACGGCGCGGAGACAGCGGGCGAGGCGTCGATGTTCGTGATGTTCTGGTACCAGAGCGCCGGGGTGCGGTTCGACGGCGGATACGAGTATTCGGTGCTCGAGCCGGACCGGTCCCCCGCGGAGAACTACAACGTCCACTTCCGCACCGACGCGGAGCTCCAAACCCGGGGACTGTACAACTACGCGCACCCCGTGACCGAGGGGTGGGCCGGCGACGAGCTGTACCCCTACCGGAACGGCGAGCGCGACGGCTACGTCTGGGCGACCGAGTGGCAGACCGAGGGCGACGCCGCGGCGTTCCGCGACGCCTACGTGCGGATGCTGACCGCGCACGGCGACGGCGACTACGCCGAGGGGACCGTGTACGAGATCGGCGAGGAGAGCGACTTCCCCGGCGCGTACGGCGTCGAGCGCGACGGGACGAGCGTGACGATCACCCACGCGCCCTCGCCGGCGGGCGTCCTCGAACTCCGGCCGGACGCCGACCTCGCGCTCCCGGATGCGGACGGCGGGGCCGACGGCGACGGCGGTGACGGCGGGAGCGACAGCGGCGACGACGGCGACGTGAGCGACGGAACCGACGGCGCCGACGGGGCGAACGGGAGCGACGACGGGAACGGGAGCGACGACGGGAACGGGAGCGACGACGGGAACGAGAGCGGCGACACCGCCGGCAGCACTCCCGGATTCGGGGTCGCGGCGACGCTCGTCGCCGTTATGGCGGCGCTCGGGCTGTTCGCACGGCGATCCACGTGAACTGATCCGCCCGGGATCGTCGCGCGCTCGCCGCGACACGGTGGCTTTTCGTCTCCGCGCCCGAACCGTCGAGCATGAGCGAGTTCGACATCGTCGACGCGGCCGCGATCCGGGAGGGCCGCGCGACCGACGCGTACTTCGAGCGGACCGAGGCGGCGCTGGAGGCGGCGGGGCGGAACCCGCGCGTCGTCGCCGAGGTGACCGCGGACCAGTTCCCGGACGGGGAGTTCGAGCTGTTCGCCGGCCTCGGCGACGCCGTCGAGCTGCTGGCCGGACGCGGCGTCGACGTCGACGCAATCCCGGAGGGGCGGCTGTTCGACGGCGGGCCGGTGATGCGGATCGAGGGGCCGTACGCGGCGTTCGCGCGGCTGGAGACGTCGCTGCTCGGCTTCCTCTCGCACGCGTCCGGGATGGCGACGGCGGCGCTCGACTGTCGGGTCGCCGCGCCGGACTCCTCGGTGCTCTCGTTCGGCGCGCGCCACGTCCACCCAGCGATGGCCGCGGCGGTCGAGCGGTCCGCGCTCGTCGGCGGCTTCGACGGGTTCTCGCACGTCGCGGCCGGCGAGCTGCTCGGCCGCGAGGCGTCCGGGACGATGCCCCACGCGCTCGCCATCTGCTTCGGCCGCGGCGAGCAGGAGGCCGCGTGGCGCGCCTACGACGATGGCGTGCCGGGGGACGCGCCCCGGATCGCGCTGTGTGACACCTACTCCGACGAGGTCGACGAGGTCCTCCGCGCGGTCGAGACGCTCGGCGACGACCTCGACGGCGTCCGGCTCGACACGACCGGGTCCCGGCGCGGCGACTTCCGACACATCGTCCGCGAGGTCCAGTGGGAACTCGAGGCCCGGGGCCACGGGGACGTGGACGTGTACGTCTCCGGCGGGCTCGGCCCCGCGGACCTCCGAGACCTGCGCGACCTCGCCGACGGGTTCGGCGTCGGCGGGTACGTCTCCAACGCGGACCCGGTCGACTTCGCGCTCGACCTCGTCGCCGTCGACGGCGAGCCGGCGGCCAAGCGCGGGAAACTCTCGGGCGCGAAGTCCGTCTACCGCACCGAAGACGGCGCCCACGCGGTCGGGCTCGCAGGGCGCTCTGGCCCGGACGGCGCCGAGTCGCTCATGGAGCCCGTGATCCGCGACGGCGAGGTCGTCGCCGACGAGGCCCTGGACCTGTCGGCGTCGACGGAGCGGGCGCTCGCGGACGCGGAGGCGGTGGGGTACGGGGACGACGAGTAGTTTGTCGCACGGCGGGGCGCGGTCGGAGAGACCGGCTCGGGCCGCGCGTCACCCGGAGTCGTCCGGCGCGTCGTCGTCCGGTCCGGTGGCGCCCGAGTCGGCGCCGTCCGGGTCGCCGAACAGGCCGAGACAGGCCCACGCCCAGCCGCGGGCTCGGACGCGGCGCGGTGAGTCGGACACGGTTACGCCCTCCGGACGAGGTGGTCGCGGACCGCCCGCCGGCACTCGCGGAGCGTCTCGACGAGGCGCGCGACGGTCGAGAGGACGGGGTACGACACCGTGAAGTCGTCGTACAGGTACGCGACGGTCGATCGCTGTCGGACGCCGACCGCGGCGCCGCGGCTGGCGGTCCGATCGAGGTCGGCCTGCCGCTCCGCCAGCAGCGCCTCGCAGGCCTCGATCCGCTCGCCGAGCGCCTCGTGGCGGCGACGCAGGGCGTCGAACCCGAGCGCGGAGAGGGGCGTCTCGTCCGCGGTCGACAGCCAGTCGGTGGTCTCACGGACCGTCTCGCCGGCGGACCGGAGCGACGCCGCCTCGCGTTCGAGGGTCCGGTCGAACACGGCGAGCTCCGCGAGCCGGTCGTCGACGGCGGACGCTATCGCCGACGCGACCGGGCGGGTGAAATCGTGGTCCGTCTTCGGCGAGAGCGCGACCGCGACGGCGTCGCCCAGTTCCTCGCAGACGGTCGCGAGCAGCGGTTCGCTGTCGGAACCGTCGGGCACGCTGTGGGGCCGCACCGTCTCGGCGAACGCCTCGCGGACCCGGCGACAGCCGTCGGTCGCCGCCGCGTTCGTCGCGCCGGCGATGGCGCGGACGCCGCCGGCGCTCGGTCCCGGCCCGCCGCCGGTGCCGTTCCCGAAACCGGCGCCCCCGCCGCCGGCGCCGGTCGGCGCCGAGGCGGTCGGGATCGAGGCGAGAGCCGATCGGAACCGCTCGTACGCTCGTCGCTCGTCCGCCGTGGCGTCGCGTTCGGCCGCCACCCGGTCCCGGGCGCGGTCGACGTGCGTCTCGACGGTCACCGCGGATCACCGCCCTCGGGCGGTCGACCGTCTGCGTTGACCGTGTGAGTCATAGAGATTAGGCTAGCCTAAAACATCAAAAAGCCACCGGTTCGGGGACCGTCGGAGCGCGGGCGCCGATCTGCGCTCGGCGGTCGAGACGCGAGGGAACGACAGACCACGAGTGAGAGGGCGCCGCGGCTCAACGGGACGCGTCGAGCGGGAAGGAACGGTTTGCGAGACGGCGGGGCCGGGACGAGCGATGTCCCGGCGCGAGCGGGTCGGCCTACAGCTCCTCGACCGCGCCGCCGTCGGCGCGCTCTCGGAACACCTGGCCCTCGATAAGCGTCACCATCGTGTCTTCCTCCTGCCAGGCGGTGGGCGAGAGCTTCGCCTTCCGGCAGGTTCGCGAGAGGAACTCCGCGGCCGACCAGCCGTTCTCGACGGGGACCGTCGGATAGAGCCAGCCGTGCGCGTTACCGCTGTCGACGGAGACGCCGTGGGTGCCGATCTCGAGGTCCTCAGCGGGATCGTTGGTGAGGACGGTGTTCGAGACGACGAACACCGAGACGGTGATGTTGTCGAGTTCCTTCGGCTCCACCTCGGAGCCGCAGGAGTCGCCCGAGGCGGCCTTGATGGCGGCCTCGACGATGGCGTGCCCGAGCTGGTCGGAAGTGTCCCACGCGCCGGCGCAGCCGCGGAGACGGCCCCGCCCCCGAGTCGACTGGAGCCGAACGAAAGCGCCGGTGCGGGCGTAGAACGCCTCGCGCATGCTTCCGGGCTGTTCGCGTTGCCCGTGTCGAACGAACGACTCCACCGCCTCCCGCGCGAGTTCGACCGCTCGTGCACCGTCGTCGTACGACAGCTGAACGGTCTGGGCCTCGGACATGAGAGTCCATTACGTTGCTGGCGACTTGAACGCTTCCCTTGTGGCACCGCGCTCGCGGCGTTCGCGGGGTCTTCGCCGGACCCCGCAGATTCCGCCCGGCGGACGCGCCCGACCGATCCGCTTATTCGCCGGCGGGCGAAACAGGAGAACGGACAGAGGGAGCCCGACTCCCGTGCCTCCGGCATGAGGAAAGTCCCCCCACCGGCCGGACAGGCGACCGGGCACACGCCCGGAGTCGGAGACGGCTGGCTCTGGAACAGCAACGACACCCCCCGCCCCGACCGATGATCCGCGCGAACCGACCCGCAAGGGAAGGGAGTTAACCCGGAGAGGGTACGTGGGTTTCCCACGTTGTACGTGGCTCCGCCGCGTCCGAGACGGGCGGGAACGGATGGAACGGCGAATCCTCGCCGGTGCAAGTCCGCGCCACAAGGTAGTCCGGCCGCGGCGCGGACGCTCAGCCGAATGTCGGGACGAACCGAAGGGGGCTTACTCCCCTCAGTCCGCTCACACCGACCAGCGGTGCGATCCGTCCGCGATCATCGAGAAGTGAACGAGTCGGTGGCGCGTGCCTGCGAGCGGCCGGAGCGAAGCGGCGGCCGCGAGGAGCACGCGCGAGGGAGTCGCTGGCCCCGGAGCGAAGCGGAGGGCGCCAGCGACGAGGCTGGGGAGGCGTGAGGATGCGGTCACGGTCGGGCGGGGCTTCGGGGGTGTTCGTCGTCGACCCACTCTCAGCGGTTTCTAAGTGAGCTGCCGGGACTTCGGGAGCGTTCGCCGTTGATCCGCTCTCAACGACTTATAGACGACCGACCAAAAATCGCGATCCGAACCCGTCTCAGGCCGTTTCCATTTCCTTTTCGAGCTCGCGGAGCTTCTCGATGCGGTTCTCCGTCGAGGGGTGCGTGGAGGCGATCTTGCCGACGAAACCGGCCTTGATCGGGATGATGAAGAACGCGTTCATCTCCGCCTCCTCGCGGAGGTCCTCCTCGGGCACCCGGTCCATCCGCCCGTCGATCGTCATCAGCGCCGAGGCGAGCGCTCCGGGCTTCCCGGTGATGAGCGCCGCACCGCGGTCGGCGGAGTACTCGCGGTACCGCGAGAGCGCGCGGATGAGCAGGAACGAGATCACCCACACCAGAAGCGACGCGACGATGGCCACGATGACGGGCGCTCCCTGCCGGTTGTCGCCGCCGAGCAGCCACCCCCACCGCACGATGAAGAAGGCGATAGTGGAGAGGAACGACGCGATGGTCATCACCATCACGTCGCGGTTCTTGACGTGGGCGAGCTCGTGGGCGAGCACGCCGTCGAGCTCGTCCTCGTCGAGGCTCTCCAACAGTCCGGTCGTCACCGCGACGGTGGCGTTCTTCTTGTTCCGGCCGGTCGCGAACGCGTTCGGGACGCGGGTGTTCGCGACCGCGACGGTCGGCTTCGGCAGGTCGGCCTGCTGGCTCAGGCGCTCGATCCGGCGGTGGAGGTCCGGGTACTCGTCCGGGTCGACCTCGCGGGCGCCCATGCTCCGGAGCGCGAGCTTGTCGCTGAAGAAGTACTGCGCGAGCGAGAACGCGCCGAACATCGCGAGCGTGAAGATGATCCCGACGTTGAACACCTCGATCAGGACGCCGATGAACACGACGTAGAGGGCGAAGAGGAGGAACATCGTGAACCCCATTCGTCCACGGAGCCCCCAGTCTGTCTTCCAGTCCATACCCCAAGATTACCGCTCGGCGCGTTAAAGCCTGCCGGAGCCGGGGACGATGCGGCCCTGAGGCGCCCGCCCGCGGCGGTGCGGTTTTCGGCGCAACGCTGCGTTTTTGCCCCGCGACCGCGACGGCGACGCATGGACACCGTTCTCGTCACCGGCGGCCGCGGCGCCTCCGGGCGCTGGGTCGTCGACCGGCTCGCGGGCGATTACGAGGTCGTCGTCGTCGACTACGACCACCCGGGCCTCGGCGTCAACCCCGCCTCGAACGTCTCGTTCCGCGCGGCCGACCTCGCCGAGCGCGAGCAGGCGCTCGACGTCGTCGCCGCCGTCGACCCGGACGCCGTCGTCCACTGGGCGGCGATCCCCGTGGCCGGAACCCACCCCGAGGGGCGGGTGTTCGAGACGAACGCGCTCGCCGCGAAGCACGTCCTCGACGCCGCCGGGCGAGCGGGCGCGCCGGTCGTTCAGGCCTCCAGCGACGGCGCGTACGGCTTCTTCTTCGCCGAGCCGACTCCGTTCCCGGATGAGCTGCCGGTCACCGAGGGGCACCCGCTCCGCCCGGAGGACCCGTACGGGCTCTCGAAGGTGACCGCGGAGGCCGCGGCGGGCGCGGTCGCGCGCCGCCACGGCGTGTCGGCGGTCTCCGTCCGCCCCTCGTGGATCCAGTACCCCGGCGACTACGCCTGCCGCGCGGACGAGTACGTGACCGACCTCGAGGCGGGCGCGGGCAACTTCTGGTCGTACGTCGACATCCGCGACGTCGCCGACCTCGTCGCGGCCGCGCTCGCGGACCTCCTCGGCGACGACTCGGCCGTCGCGCTCGGCACCCACGAGGCGATCAACTGCGTCGCGGCCGACAACGCGCTCGGTCGCCCCCTGCTCGAACTCCTGCGCGAGTCGTACGGCGAGGTTTCCGACGACTGCGCGGTCGACGGGAGCGCGCTCTCGGAGGGCGACGACCGCGGCGCGTACGCGGTCGCGAAGGCGGAGCAGCTGTTCGGGTGGACGCCGTCGCGGTCGTGGCGCGACGCGGCCGACGAGGCGGTCACCGAGCCGGCACTGTTCGAGGGGTGACTCAGCCGGGCGACAGCGACCGATTTCCAGTCAGATCGACAGGATCGCGTTGACGAGGGTCCGCGTCGCGATGGCGGTCACGGAGCCGAGCCACGTCAGGAGCACGAAGTGGATGTAGCCGTTCGCGGGGTTCCCGCCGTCGATCCGGCGGATCATCTGCGAGGAGAGCGCCGCGTTGAACAGCACGACGGTGAGGAGGAGGTACTCGATGAGCGGGATGTCGTAGGCGCCGGGGTAGACGATCTGCCCGATGTCCATCTGGTCGAGCCCGAAGTCGGCGGTCAAGTCCGCGAGAATCGCAACGATCTCCAGCCCGATGAAGAAGGCGAACGTCGCGGCCGCGGTGATCCCGTACAGCAGTCCGATGAATGTCATCGCCGCCTGCCGGCGCTGCTCGCGCAGCTGGTTGACGGCGTTCATGTTCTTCGAAATCAGCTCGCCGAGCATCTTCGGGTCCCCGCCCATCCGGCGGCCCACGAGGTACATCTCGGAGAACTTCTGGATGAGGTACGAGCGCGTGTCTCGCGTGAACGCCCGCCACGCGCCCTCGGTGCTGATTCGCATGTTGAGCCGGCGGTAGAGCCGCTCGATCGACTCCGAGAGCTCCCCGAAGTTCTTGTCGCGCAGCGTCGTCAGCACGTCGGTGGTCGTCGACTGCTTCGCGCTCTCGGTCGCGCCCAGCGCGCGCACGAACGACGGGAACTCGCCGTCGCGGGCGGTGATCGCCTGCTCCTCGCTCCGAAGGACGACCCCGGTGATGATCAGCGGCGAGATGGGGACCGCGAGGTACAGCGGCAGCCGCACGTCGTCGAGGAAGAAGAGGAGACCGGGAAGCCCGGGCCCGTACCCGAACATCCCGGCGGCCGTGATCCCGATGAGGAGGAACGAGAGCGCGCCGCCGCCGATCAGCGACCCCCACAGCTTCAGGTCGCCCGGGGAGCGCTCGTCGGGGTGGTACCAGATCGGGTCGTACGGCGACGTGGCGCGGATCATCGCGTAGAAGCCGAGCTGGACGAAGACGAACAGCACGATGACGGCCGCGACAGTCGCGGTCGGGTCGTTACCGGTGAGGATCGGGAGGACGACCGCGAACACGAGGGCGAACGTCATCGAGAGGATCATCGACATGTACAGGTCCTTCATCACCTCCAAGTTCGAGAGCGCGGACTCGTAGCGGGTCTCGTACTGTGCCAGCATGACGTCCTGCTCAGAGACGAGGAACTCCTCCAGCGACTGCCCCGCGCCCATGGTGTAGCCGAGGCGGTCGAAGAAGTCGGCCATCGCGTCGGAGGGGACCTCCTGAGCCCGACGCCGACACGCGTCGTCGAGGCTCTGGTTCCACGTGTCGACGAGGTGGACGACGCGGCCGATCTCCTCGGCGGCGACGCCGTACTCCTCCTCTTTCGCCAGCGTCCGGAACACCTCCATCCGGTCGATGTTCGTCGTCGACAGCACCGTCATGTGCGTCATCACGAGATGTAGTTGGTTGTCGATCTTCGTCTCCAGACTGGAGAGGTAGATCTTCGGGTAGATCACCGCCGCGAACAGGATGAGCCCGCCGAACATCGGGATCGGGACCCGGGCGGCGAAGGGGAGCGGCAGCGCGACCAAGCCGACGACGCTCGCGAGGAAGACGAGCACGGCCGGGAACAGCACGAGCCCGACGTACTTCCCCTTGGAGATGTCGAGCTGCTCGTACGACTCCATGACCTCGGAGGTCAGTTGGGCGGCCGTCGCGAGCCCGTCGCCCACCTGTTTCACCGCCATCGTCAGCGTCCCTCCGGCGCCCTCGCGGGCGGTTCGTCACCGAGCATCGTCACGTGTCCCCGAGCATCGTCACATCGTGTTCCGGTGCATGTCGAAGGGGAGCCCCTCGACGCCGTCGCGCTGGAAGGAGTTGATCGCGTCGTTCACCTCGTGGTAGCCCAGAATGCCCTCCTGAATCATCCGCTCGATGAGCTCCGCGCGGAACTCCAAGTCGTCGTAGATGTCGCGGGTGTCGGCGTAGCCGAGCAGCGTCGCGATCTGCTCTTCTAACACGTAGGAGTTGTTCATCCCCTGGAAGACGATCTCGTCTTCGACGGGGTCCCAGCTGAACACCTCGCGGGTGACGACCCCCTCCATCTCCTTGGAGTACCCCTCGATCTCCTGGACGCTCGTCACGCGGCGCAGGACTTGGTCGCCCTGCTTCACGCGGTTCTGGAACAGCGCCACGTCGGCGTTGTCCATGAACGTCTCCGGGACGTTGATCGGCTCGGAGGTGAACCGCTGGATCATCGAGACGATGTCGGACGCGTGGAACGTCAGCATCACGGGGTGGCCGGTCTGGGCCGCCTGGAACGCCATGCGCCCCTCGGCGCCCCGGACCTCGCCCACGATGATGTAGTCGGGGCGCGACCGCAACGCCGCGGCGACCAGATCGAACATATCCACGTCGGTGGATCCCTCGGCGCCGCCCTCACGGGTCAACAGCTGCTGCCACGTGCTGTGCGGCGGGATGACCTCCGCGGTGTCCTCCGCGGTGTATATCTTCGAGTCGTCCGGGATGTACGAGAGGATGGCGTTCAGCGTCGTCGTCTTCCCGGACGCCGTCTCCCCGACCACGAATACCGTCTGCTCGTTCTCTAGGCAGAGCCAGAGGTACGCCGCCAACTGCGGCGAGAGCGTTCCCCAGTTCGTGATCTGATTGATCGACAGGGGCACCTCGTCGCCCTGCCGGATCGTGAGCGAGGACCCCTTCAGCGAGACGTCGTCGGAGTAGATGATGTTGATACGCGAGCCGTCGGGCAGCGTGGAGTCGACGATCGGATCGGAGTCGGAGAGGGGGTCGCCCATCCGCTCGCCCATGTTCCGCAGCCAGTTGTCGAACTCCTCGGGGGTACCGAAGTCGACGGTCGTCTCCAGCATCCCGAAGGTGCCGTGGTCGACGTGACACTCCTTGGGGCCGATGACGTGAATGTCCTCGTTGGCCGGGTCGCGCATGATCGGTTCGAGGGGGCCGAGCCCGACGATGTCGCGGTTAAGCCGGTATCGGATGTTCTCGTAGGTCTCCTCCGTGACCGAGAGTTTCCCCATGTTGAGGACCTTCGAGAGGTTCCCGCGGAGTCCGCCGTTCTGCTCGTCGATGTGCGTGACCTCCTCTAACAGCTCCTCGATGAGGTCGTCGTACTCGGCCTCGTTGTCCGGAGCGGTGTGTTGACCGCTCACGGTGAGGAGCCGGTTTTTCACCTCGTTGAGGATCTCGGCCTGCGAGCCGGAGAGCTCCGGCTCGATGGCGTAGTACTTCGTGTCCTGCCCGAGGTCGCCGTAGATGTGGCTGTAGATGGGGCCGCCGACCGGATAGATGACGTTCGGCCGGTTGGACTCGTACTCGTCTTTCGGCTCCTCGATGAACTGCGGGAACTCCCCGGTGATCTGTTTGAACTCCCGGAGGTGCTCCCGGAGGTGCGGCCGCCGCATCGCGGCCTTCCGGAGCTCGTCGGACGGTTTGGCGGTGCCGTGCTCGGTCATGTCCCACGCTCGGTCGTCGCGGTGGTCGCAGTCCGCGCGCGCGGACCGGCTGTGCGTCTGCGGGCCATGTGTTAGGCGACGCTGCGGCTCTCAATGACGATTCCGGTTCCGGAACGCACCGAGAACCCGATCGTGTCGCCGACCTGTTCGCCCATGCCCGCGAACCGCTTCACGTTGATCTGCCGGCGGATGTCGTTGCCGACCTCGATCATCTCCAGTTCGAGGAACACGTCGGCGATGGAGCGGAACGGGCCGATCGCCTCGTCGTCGACCGCCGAGGGGTCGACGGTGAGCACCACCACCTTCCCCTGCGAGATGATCTCACGGAAGAAGGAGATGATCTCGAGGGCGGCCTGCCGCTCCTCGTTCTTCCGAACGAGCGCCTCGAACGTTGGGTCGTTGCGGAAGATGGCGTCGAACGTGTCGAGGAAGACGACGTCGGAGTTCCACATCGCCTCCGCTTCCATCAGCCGCTTGAGCAGCTCCTTGCGCTCGCCGTCGCCGTCGGAGAACGCGCCGCCGGAGTCGAAATCGGCGTGGAGGAAGAGCAGCTCCTCTTGGAGGAGCGGCTTCACCATGTCGTACTCCAGCGAGTGCATCTGGTCGATGAACCCGCGGACGGTGAGCTCAGTCGACATCATCGTCACCGAAGCGCCCTCCTCGACGAGCCCGTAGGCGAACCGCTGAGAGATGGCGCTTTTCCCGGCCCCGTAGTCGCCCTCCATGAGGACGATGCTCCCGCGGGGGATGCCACCGCCGAGCTCCTTGTTGAGTCGGTCGCGCTCGCCGAGACCGAGCGAGAGGAGGTTGTCGTGGGGCATCTCAGTTACCCCCCACGCGGAACTGGAACAGCTCCTCGTCGCCGTTCACCGAGAGGTACACCCGGTGGTCGCCGTCGGCGAGCCCGCCGTTCACGCCGTCGATCTCGCTGACCTCGATCGTGAGGCGGAGCACGTCGCCGCGGCTCCATGCGTTCGCGCCGTCAACGGAGACCAGCTCTCCGGAGAGCTTGCTTGGCCGCACGTACCCGCCGTCGAAGACGACGTCGAGGTCGGAGCCGTCGGGCGCGAGGCGGTAGGTGCCGGTGTTCTTTATCAGGAGCGTCACGTTGCCCTCGGTCGCGTTGTACACCCCCGCGCTCGGGTCGGAGATGATCGTCACGTCGGTCCGGAGCTGCTCGGTCGCGTCGAGCCCCGCGTCGTCGACGGCGGCGCTCACGCGGTCGACGCCCGTCGTGATCGTCCCGACGACGCCGGCAGCGATCACCAGGCTTGCGATGAACAGGATGAGGTGCGAGACCGGGACGCTAGCCATCTACGCGCTCACCTCCGTCACGGTCGCGGCGTCGCGGACACCGGACTCGACGACGAGGACCACGCGGGTCTCCCCGCCGACGATGTCGGTCTCCACGGTGTCGCCGACCGTCACCGACAGCGTCTCGTCGCCCAGCCAGAGCGCGGTGTCGGCGTCGCCGTCGACGGTCGTGGCAGCGTTCGAACCCCCGACGTCGACGTACTCGTTGCCGACTAGGAGCGTCGCGTCGTCGGCGACGAGTCCGATCGAGCCCTCGTTGGTGGCGTTGACAGTGAGCTCGCCGGTCGTCGCGTTGAACGTCGCGCTCGTCACGGAGAAGTCGGTGTTCTGCCGTTCGAGCGCGCGCTCGTTGACGCCGTGTTGCGCGTCGGAGACTCGCTCGATCCCGTTGGACGCCACGGGGTAGAACGTCGTGAACGCGAAGAACAGCCCCGCGACGATGATGGCCGTAGACGCGGAGACGCTAACGCCCATCTCCCCACCCTCCGTCGGCCGGATCGGCGCGGTCGGAACGGGGATTCGGGTCGTTCATTGGTCGCGTGGAACCGTTCCGCTCGCGCCGGTCGTCGCGGGGAGCGTCGCCGCGGTTCGCCCCGCCGTCGCGGTCCGCGCCGTTCGTGCCGTGATCCGCGCCGTTCGTGCGTCGCTCGCGCTCGTCCGGGGCCTCTCGGCGACCGGACGGCTCGTGCCCGTTCCGCTTCGGGGCCGAGCGGTCGCGGCGGTCGCCGCGGGCCGGGTCGGCGCGACCGCCGCGGCGGCCTCGGACCGGCCCGCCGCCGACGATCGAGCCGCCGGCGAGGTCGTCCCAGCGGTCGAGGAGGACCGTGTGGCTGCTGGTGCCGTTGAGCTGGGTCACGTACCGGAGGCTGCGAGTGTGATGTTCTCGGACGAGCCGGTCGGTGCCCGGACGGTCGACGAGGTTGCGGTCGATCGTGCCGAACCCGGAGAGGAAGTCCCGGAGCCGCGCCGCGGCGTCGGGACCGATCCACTCGATCCGCTCGTAGTAGTTGATGGCGCGCACCGCGTCGGTGACGTCGCTCTCGGAGACGAGGAACTCCAGCCACTCCATCACGAGGAGGTCCCCGACGTAGTCGCCCGGGAGTTCGGTGAGGTACGGCTTGCCGCGGCCGCCGCTCCCCGAGAGGTCGTCCTCACCGACGTACTCGAAGCCGCCGGACGCCTCAGCGGGGTCGCCGCCGGGTCGGCGGTCGGGGGCGGGATCCGGTTCGGCGCCTCGCGCCGGTTCGGGGTCCGCCGGTTCGCCGAAGTCGTCGCCACCGGTCTCGGCCCCGAGGTCGTCTCCGCCGAGGTCGTCACCGAACCCGTCGTCCGCGGCCCCGTCGTCGAACGAGTCCGTTTCGTCGCCGGGGTCGTCGAACGAGTCGTCCCCGTCGTCGAACGGGTCCTCGTCCGCGGCGTCGTCGCCCTCTTCGGCCCAGTCGGCCTCCCCGGAGTCGTACTCCTCTTTCAGTTCGCTGAAGCTCTTTCCGTCGTCGTTCATATCGTCTTCCTCGTCCGCCGTTTCGGTCTCGGACGCGGCGTCGTCCGTGCTGTCGTCATCCAGTTCCTCGAAGTCGTCGTCGAGGTCGTCGAACCCGCCGTCGTCGATATCCTCGTCGAGGTCGTCGAACCCGTCGTCGTCGACGTCATCGTCGAGGTCGTCGAACTCGTCCGCCTCCGCGTCCGCGTCCGCTTCCTCGTCGAGGAGGTCGTCGTCGAAGAACCCGTCCGCGTCGGCGTTCGCGACGTCCTCGTCGAGGTCCTCCTCCTCGCCGCCGTCTTCGTCGTCGAAGATGCCGAACGACCCCTCGCCGCCGCCGGCGACGCTGTCAAAGCCGCCGGAGTCGTCGACGAAGGGGTTGATGCCGCGGGTGACCATCTCGTAGATGTCGAGCAGGTTGCGGACGTCCTCCTCGATGTCGTCGACGGCGTTCGAGATCTCCTCGTTCTCCGAGCGGACCGTCGAGACGGTCGAGGAGAGCGACGCGACCTCGTTTTCGAGCTCGTCGAGCCGGTTTTCGAGCTCGTCGGTGGCCGCGCCGCCGCCGCCGCCACCGCCGCCGTCGTCGAACTCGTCGTCCCACTCGTCCAT